>NZ_JBFTJR010000170.1:0-349 GCF_056395525.1 Caulobacter sp. 10L414 | reverse complement strand
CCCGCAACCCGTATGTCTGCTTTGCCCGCGTGGCGCAGCGCTTCGACCGTGAGGCGAATGCCGATCCGCGCACTGGCATCGACCCGCGCGCGAGCGTGGCCGCCGATGCCGTGGTGCCGGCGTCCTGCTTTATCGGCCCCAACGTGGTGATCGAGGCTGGCGCGCGGCTGGGCGAGCGGGTAAGGGTCCTGGCGAATGCCTTTATCGGCGCAGGCGCGGAGATCGGCGACGATACGCTCATTTACGCGAACGTTTCCGTCTATCATCGTTGCGTGGTGGGTGCGCGCAACATCCTGCACAGCGGCGTGGTGGTGGGCGCGGATGGCTTTGGCTTCGCGCCGGACATCGG
>NZ_JBFTJR010000169.1:0-350 GCF_056395525.1 Caulobacter sp. 10L414 | reverse complement strand
TGATCGATCGGGGCGGGGTGTCGCGCGGGCTGATCGCGCTGATGGCGGACGCCCGCATGGCGCGCGTGGTGGAGGCGGTGGTGCGGGCGCCCGAACAGCCGTGGACCGTCGATAGCCTGGCCGCGCTGTGCAACGTCTCGCGCGCGACCCTGGCGCGGCGCTTCAGCCAACTCGGCGGCATGACCCCGCTGGAACTGGTGACCACGCTGCGCATGGATCGCGCCGCCCGGCTGCTGCGGCAGGACGGGCTCTCCGCCGCCGCCGTGGGCGAGCAGTGCGGCTACGCCTCGCAGGCCGCGTTCGGCCGCGTGTTCGCCCAGCATTTCGGCATCGCCCCGGGCGCGTACCGG
>NZ_JBFTJR010000168.1:0-351 GCF_056395525.1 Caulobacter sp. 10L414 | reverse complement strand
GTGTAGCCGGCCCCTTCGAGCACGCGCTGGGCCGCGCGGGCGTTCTCGGGCTCCATATGGTTGTTGAAGGTATCGACGAACAGCACCACCTCCTTGCCGCCCGCCGCCTTCGGCGTGTAGTCGCCCCCAAGGAAAGCCGCCTGCCAGCGCGGCAGCGAGCGCCGGGCGGACAGGCCGAACAGGCGCTCGCTCAGCGCCGGCAGTCCCGGCACGCGGTCACGCAGGTTGAACAGCCACGGCAGGCGGCTGGCCAGCCCGGCGTAGCGCGGCAGGAAGGCGACCATGCGGTCGCGCGCGCGCAGCTTGCCGGCCTTGGCGTGGGCGGCGCGGACTTCGATCTTCATCTTGGCC
>NZ_JBFTJR010000167.1:0-353 GCF_056395525.1 Caulobacter sp. 10L414 | reverse complement strand
TCGTGGGCCTGCAGATCGATCCCTTCCATCCGGGCCTGATCGACGGCCTGGCCCGAACCCGCGACGGCCGCGCCCGGCGCGCCCAGGATATCGGCGAAGCGCTGGCCAAGGTCGGCATCCACGATGCCTACGCCGGCGCGCTGCGCCATGTCGGCAATCCTGACCTGATCTCGCGCACCCATTTCGCGCGTTGGCTGGTGGATGAAGGCTATTGCGCGACCATCAGCGACGTATTTAGCGAATATCTGTCCGATGGCCGCCCCGGCTTCGTGCCGCACCGCTGGTCGAAGCTGTCCGAGGCGATCGGCTGGATCCGTGACGCCGGCGGCGTCGCTGTGATGGCCCACCCGGGC
>NZ_JBFTJR010000166.1:0-354 GCF_056395525.1 Caulobacter sp. 10L414 | reverse complement strand
GTGGGCATCCGCTATCCCGAAGACGTCCTCCACGCGCACGGCGTGGACATCTTCGTGGTGAAGTCGACCCTGGAATACCACGCCTCGGCGCGGTTCGACGACATGCTGGAGATCCGCGGCCGCATGGCCCGCCTGGGCCGCTCGAGCATGCTGTTCCGCGTGGAAATGTATCGCGGCGACGAACACCTGATCACCGGGGAGGWGATCTACGTCTGCGCTGACCCGGCCACGCAGAAATCGGCCCCGATCCCCGGGCAGGTCAGGGAGACGATCGAGGCGTACGAGGTGGTGAAGCCGGAGCGGTAGGGCGGAGGCTTTCGGGGACGAAAACCTCCGCAATCGAACCGCAGTCGC
>NZ_JBFTJR010000165.1:0-359 GCF_056395525.1 Caulobacter sp. 10L414 | reverse complement strand
AGATGAGATCTCACTGGGACCTTGAGTCCCCTGAAGGGCCGTCGAAGACTACGACGTTGATAGGTTGGGTGTGTAAGCGCTGTGAGGCGTTGAGCTAACCAATACTAATTGCCCGTGAGGCTTGACCATATAACACCCAAGCAATTTGCTGATCCGAAAGGACACCAGATTGCGGTGTGTGAAGACGCAATGAACCGAAAGTTCGCAAGCATTCACAAAAGCCGCACAAACTATCGCATACCCAATTTGCTGAAGCGTCGAAAGACGGTTCGGTACCCGAATTTCTTGACGACCATAGAGCATTGGAACCACCTGAYCCCATSCCGAACTCAGAAGTGAAACGATGCATCGCCGATGGT
>NZ_JBFTJR010000164.1:0-360 GCF_056395525.1 Caulobacter sp. 10L414 | reverse complement strand
GCACCCGAGCCAACGATTCCACGCGATAACCCTGGGCATCCAGTTCCGCACGGCCACCCTGGAACGACTTCTCGATCACGATGCCCAGACCGGCCACGGTCGCGCCGGCCTGTTTGATGATCGAGATCAGCGCTTGCGAAGCCTTACCGTTGGCCAGGAAGTCGTCGATGATCAGCACGCGGTCGCTGTTGGTCAGGTGACGCGGGGAGATCGCCACAGTGCTTTCGGTCTGCTTGGTGAACGAGTAGACCGTCGCCGACAGCAGGTTTTCAGTCAGGGTCAGGGACTGATGCTTGCGCGCGAAAATCACCGGTACGCCGAGGTTCAGGCCGGTCATGATCGCCGGGGCGATACCCGAGG
>NZ_JBFTJR010000163.1:0-367 GCF_056395525.1 Caulobacter sp. 10L414 | reverse complement strand
GTATAATGGGTCAGCGACTTACATTCAGTGGCAAGCTTAACCGATTAGGGAAGGCGTAGCGAAAGCGAGTCCGAATAGGGCGTTGAGTCGCTGGGTGTAGACCCGAAACCAGATGATCTATCCATGGCCAGGTTGAAGGTGCGGTAACACGTACTGGAGGACCGAACCCACTAACGTTGAAAAGTTAGGGGATGAGCTGTGGATAGGGGTGAAAGGCTAAACAAATCTGGAAATAGCTGGTTCTCTCCGAAAACTATTTAGGTAGTGCCTCGTGTCTCACCTTCGGGGGTAGAGCACTGTCATGGTTGGGGGGTCTATTGCTGATTACCCCGCCATAGCAAACTCCGAATACCGAAGAGTGCAATCA
>NZ_JBFTJR010000162.1:0-373 GCF_056395525.1 Caulobacter sp. 10L414 | reverse complement strand
AACCAGGGCCGCCAGTTCGGCCTGAACGCGGACGGCAGCGTGGTCGCGCACGCTGGCGGCGTCACATTGGGGCCGCCGCTTGGCCAGGCTGCCGCACTGGTCGAAGCCAAGGGCGCGGAAGGCGGGCGGATTGTCAACGGTCAAGGCGCGCGCATAGACGGCAATGGCTATGCCTTGCTGCCGTCCTTGACGCCCTACCGCGTGAACCGGGTGGCGATCGACCCGACTGACCTGCCGGATGACGTGGAACTGGAGACTTCCAGTGACGAGGTCGTACCGCGCCTCAACGCCCTTGTGCTCGTGAAGATGCCAACCGTCACAGGCAAAGCGGCGCTGGTGGCCATGCATGACGCGGCCGGCAAGGCCCTGCCGC
>NZ_JBFTJR010000161.1:0-373 GCF_056395525.1 Caulobacter sp. 10L414 | reverse complement strand
GTCGTGGGCGGCGGAACGCACCTCAAGCCGGAGGAACTCCACGAACTGGTGGACGCGAAGAAGGAGAACGGCGAGGACGTCGTTTTCTTCGACGGCCGTAATGCGTTCGAGGCGCAGATCGGAAAATTCAAGGACGCGATTGTCCCGGACGTCGCCACCACCCACGATTTCATCAAGGAACTAGAGTCCGGCAAGTACGACTCCATCAAGGACAAGCCGGTAGTCACCTACTGCACCGGCGGAATCCGCTGCGAGGTGCTCTCCAGCCTCATGGTGAACCGCGGATTCAAGGAGGTTTACCAGCTCGACGGCGGCATCGTCCGGTATGGCGAAACGTTCAAGGACCAGGGCCTGTGGGAGGGCTCGCTGTACG
>NZ_JBFTJR010000160.1:0-373 GCF_056395525.1 Caulobacter sp. 10L414 | reverse complement strand
AACGTGACGAGCTGGACGGCCTGTACGAGTGCATCTTGTGCGCGAGCTGCTCCACGTCCTGCCCGTCGTTCTGGTGGAACCCGGACAAGTTCGTCGGCCCGGCCGGCCTGCTGCAAGCCTACCGCTTCATCGCGGATAGCCGCGATCAGGCCACCGGCGAGCGTCTGGACAACCTGAACGACCCGTACCGCCTGTTCCGCTGCCACAGCATCATGAACTGCGTCGACGTGTGCCCGAAGGGTCTCAACCCGACGAAGGCCATCGGCAAGATCAAGGAACTGATGGTTCGCCGCGCGGTATAAACCAGCGGTATAAACTGCCTCCTGCCACCACGCGGGAGGCTGCAGTATCGCAGTCTGCAGTTGAAGTAAGC
>NZ_JBFTJR010000159.1:0-377 GCF_056395525.1 Caulobacter sp. 10L414 | reverse complement strand
CTGAACGTGCTGGTCAAGCTGCGCTGGAATACGGCCTGAAAAACCTCGACGTTAACGTCAAAGGTCCAGGTCCAGGTCGTGAATCCGCAGTCCGCGCTTTGAACGGCTGTGGCTACAAGATCGCCAGCATCACCGACGTGACGCCAATCCCGCACAACGGGTGCCGTCCGCCGAAGAAGCGCCGCGTGTAATCCAGGAGATTGTAAAGAATGGCTCGTTACATTGGTCCAAAATGCAAACTCGCTCGTCGCGAAGGCACCGATCTCTTTCTGAAGAGCGGCGTGCGCGCGATCGAATCGAAGTGCAACATCGAAGCAGCACCTGGTATCCACGGCCAACGCCGCGGTCGCCAGTCCGACTACGGCACCCAACTGCGT
>NZ_JBFTJR010000158.1:0-379 GCF_056395525.1 Caulobacter sp. 10L414 | reverse complement strand
GGCCTGGGCCTGGCGGTCGCCACCGCCGCTGGGGTCGCCGTCGGCGTCGCCTCGGGCGCGGGCGAGCGGCTGGATCGCCGCGCCGACGCCATCCTGGCCGCCGCCTACGACCAGCCCGAGCCCGACAACGCGGCCGAAGCCCTGCCCGAGCTCCAGGACGAGGCGACCGACCTATGAGCGCCAACCGTTCCCTGATCGTCGCCCTGGTGGTGTCCGGCGCGCTGAACCTCTTCCTGATCGGCGGCATCGCCGGCGCGGCCTGGATGCGCCAGGAGGCCCGCCGCGAGGCCCCGATCGCCGCCGCCCTGGCCCAGCGCCCGCCGCTGTGGACCGCCGGCCGCGACCTGCCGCCCCAGCAGCGCCGCGCCTTGCGCCGCAC
>NZ_JBFTJR010000157.1:0-387 GCF_056395525.1 Caulobacter sp. 10L414 | reverse complement strand
GTGGTGCACGGCGGCGGGCCGCAGATCGACGAAGCCCTGAAGAAGGTGGGCAAGGTCGGCACGTTCATCCAGGGCATGCGCGTCACCGACGAAGAAACCATGGAAGTGGTGGAGTGGGTGCTCGGCGGCGAGGTGCAGCAGGACATCGTCATGCTGATCAACCAGTACGGCGGCCAGGCTGTGGGCCTGACCGGCAAGGACGGCGGCCTGATCCGCGCCAAGCGCCTGCAGATGCCGGACCGCGAAAAGCCCGGCACCTTCATCGACATCGGCTACGTGGGCGATATCGAGGCGATCAACCCGGCCGTGGTCAAGGCGCTGCAGGATGACGCGTTCATCCCGGTGATCTCCCCGATCGGCTTCTCCGACGACGGCCAGGCGTACAAC
>NZ_JBFTJR010000156.1:0-393 GCF_056395525.1 Caulobacter sp. 10L414 | reverse complement strand
ACTTTCCGAAAGTCATGATCGCACGCGAAGACATCACGGGCCTGATCCTGGCCGGCGGCCGGGGTAGCCGCATGGGTGGCACCGACAAAGGCCTSCAACCGCTGCGCGGCGTGCCGATGGCGATGCACACGCTGATGCGCCTGACACCGCAGACCGGCGCGATGCTGATCAACGCCAATCGCAACCTCGCCGCCTACGAGTCGTTCGGGGTGCCCGTGGTCACCGACTCCGTGCCCGATTTCGCGGGCCCGCTGGCCGGCATGATGGCCGGGCTCGAGCAGTGCAGCACCGGCTGGCTCGTCACGGCGCCGTGCGATACGCCGTTCCTGCCCACCGACCTCGTCGAGCGGCTGGCGCAGGCGATCGAGGCCGAAGGTGCCGAGATGGCGATTC
>NZ_JBFTJR010000155.1:0-399 GCF_056395525.1 Caulobacter sp. 10L414 | reverse complement strand
ATCGCGGGGCGGGTGCGCATCGGCGCGATGGACTCGGTCATCCATACCTGGCTCTCCACCGTGGTCAAGCGCGCGATGCAGGCCTATCCGCAGCTTGAGATCGAGCTGACTGCCGATGCCGCGCTCAACCTCTGTGACCAACTGCAGAAGGGCTACCTCGACGTGATCTTCCAGACCGACCTGCTGCGGCTGGAGACCGTCCGCAACATCGAGCTGGCGCGCTACCCCATCCGCTGGATCGTGGCGAAGGGCAGCGCCTATGACCGCCCGTACCCGTCGCTGGAGGCGCTGGGCGCCGAGCGCGTGATCACCTTCGTCAAGAATTCCCGGCCGCACCAGGACATCCTGAGCCTGTTCCACCTGAACGGCGTGACCTCGCCGCGCATCAACTGCGTCAAC
>NZ_JBFTJR010000154.1:0-400 GCF_056395525.1 Caulobacter sp. 10L414 | reverse complement strand
CGCCGTCGCCGGCGCCGCCCTCTTTAGTTCAGGTCTTCGCCTTCGATCAGAAGGGCGACTGGATCGAGAGCCTGACGCCCTGGCTGTCGCTGTCCTTGCTGACCATGTTGTCGAAGTCCAGGCCGAAGCTGCAGCGCCTCACCCCTGCAACGGAGGAGGTAGCGACGGCCGGCGCGGCGCCCAGTCTCGCCCCCTCCACCAGCTTCGCTGGTCCCCCTCCCCCGCTTCGCGAGGGAGGAGAAAAGGAAAGGGCGGCGCCGTCGCCGGCGCCGCCCTCTTTAGTTCAGGTCTTCGCCTTCGATCAGAAGGGCGACTGGATCGAGAGCCTGACGCCCTGGCTGTCGCTGTCCTTGCTGACCATGTTGTCGAAGTCTGCTGACCATGTTGTCGAAGTCCAGGC
>NZ_JBFTJR010000153.1:0-401 GCF_056395525.1 Caulobacter sp. 10L414 | reverse complement strand
TGAAGTGCCCGACCGAGATCGCTATTTCGGATCGCCGCGAAGCCGAGTTGTCGAAGAACGGCTTCATGCCGCTGATTCACCGCAAGAATACCGATTACGCGGCGTTCATCGGCGCGCAGTCGCTGCAGAAGCCTGCCGAGTACTACGACCCGGACGCCACGGCCAACGCCAACCTGTCGGCGCGCCTGCCCTACCTGTTCGCTTGCTCGCGCTTTGCCCATTACCTCAAGTGCATCGTGCGCGACAAGGTCGGCTCGTTCAAGGAGCGCGAGGAAATGGAGCAATGGCTCAACGAATGGATCATGAACTACGTTGACGCCGACCCGACAAATTCGAGCCAGGAAACCAAGGCGCGCCGTCCGCTGGCCGCTGCGGAGGTGGTGGTCGAGGATGTCGAGGGC
>NZ_JBFTJR010000152.1:0-407 GCF_056395525.1 Caulobacter sp. 10L414 | reverse complement strand
GCCTGGACGTCTTCCGATGAATCGGTCGCCGTAGTCACGGCGGCTTCGGACAAGGCGCCGACGGGCGTCTCGGCATCGGTATTCGTCGGCACCTACGCCACCGTGCAGACCCGGAACGCCGGGGAGGTCGACATCACCGCCACGGCGACGTTGGCCGATGGCAGCCGCGCTACCTCGGTCACCCATCTGGTCGTGCAGGCCGCGCCGGCAAAGTCATACACGCTGACCCTGTCGCCGTCGAACCTGACCCTGACCGCTGGCGGGGCGGCGCAGACCGTGACCGCAGCCGTGCGCCGCTCGGATGGGGTCGATGGGATCGCCGACCTGACCAACTGGTCGTGGACCACCGGCGACGCCACCTTCCCCGTGACGGCAGCGGCGGACGGCCATTCGGCACAGGTCAGCAG
>NZ_JBFTJR010000151.1:0-415 GCF_056395525.1 Caulobacter sp. 10L414 | reverse complement strand
GATCGTGCCCTGGGCCGCCGGCGGCTCCACGGACATCCTGGCGCGCGTGCTGTCCGAACACCTGACCAAGTCGCTCGGCCAGCCGGTCATCGTCGACAACCGCCCCGGCGCCTCGGGCAATATCGGCTCGGCCACGGTCGCCCGGGCCCAGCCGGACGGCTACACGCTGCTGATCGGCTCGATGAGCACCCACGCGATGAACCCCTCGCTGATGCCCAACATGCCGTTCAAGGGCGTGGAGGACTTCACCCCGCTGGGGCTGCTGGCCTACGTGACGAACACCATGGTGGTGCATCCGTCGGTGCCGGCGAAGAACGTCAAGGAACTGATTGCCTACGCCAAGGCCAATCCGGGCAAGCTGGCCTACGCCAGCGCCGGCTCCGGCTCCACCAACCACCTGAGCGCGGTGCTGTTC
>NZ_JBFTJR010000150.1:0-418 GCF_056395525.1 Caulobacter sp. 10L414 | reverse complement strand
CCTTCGACGTGCACGCCGGACCCGAGGTGGAGGCCCTGCGCGCGCGGGCGACGGCGACGACCTGCGCGACGGTGGGCACGACGCTGTCGGACCTGCCGGCGGGGCCGCGGCACCGGATCGACCGGGCGGGCCGGCTGGTGGTGCGGCTGGAGGGCGGGACGCCGCTGAGCCGCAGCCGCGCGGCGGTGCTGGCCGGCGAGAACCTGCTGGCGGTGGAGGGGCCGGACGGCTGGGAGCTTCTGCAGTTCCTGCAGGCGGAGATGGTGGGGGCGAAGACCTGGGCGCTGAGCGGCCTGCTGCGCGGGCAGCAGGGCTCGGACGTGGCGGCGATGGTCGCGACCGGCGCGCGGGCGGTGCTGGTCGACGCGGCCCTGGTTCGCGCCCAGGCCGCGCCGGCCGAGCGCGGCCTGCCGCTGGT
>NZ_JBFTJR010000149.1:0-437 GCF_056395525.1 Caulobacter sp. 10L414 | reverse complement strand
TAGCTACCCTGCGATGCCTCTGGCGAGACAACAGGTACACCAGCGGTACGTCCACTCCGGTCCTCTCGTACTAGGAGCAGCCCCYSTCAARWYTCMAACGCCCACGGCAGATAGGGACCRAACTGTCTCACGACGTTYTAAACCCAGCTCRCGTACCWCTTTAAATGGCGAACAGCCATACCCTTGGGACCGRCTACAGCCCCAGGATGMGATGAGCCGACATCGAGGTGCCAAACACCGCCGTCGATATGAACTCTTGGGCGGTATCAGCCTGTTATCCCCRGRGTASCTTTTATCCGTTGAGCGATGGCCCTTCCATWCRGAACCACCGGATCACTAAGCCCGACTTTCGTCCCTGCTCGACTTGTAGGTCTCGCAGTCAAGCTCCCTTATGCCTTTGCACTCTACGAATGATTTCCAACCATTCTGAGGGAACC
>NZ_JBFTJR010000148.1:0-437 GCF_056395525.1 Caulobacter sp. 10L414 | reverse complement strand
CGCTCGGTCTTGGGCGCGGCGGCGGCCGGGCTGGCGCCCTGGGCCATCGCGGCCAGTGGAGACAGGGCGGCGGCGGCCATCAGGCCAGCCAGGACGATGCGGCGGGAAACGGTCATGTTCTGGACTCCGTGATGCGGGATTGGGGGCTGGCGGCGCCTGGCAAACGTTCGGAAACGATCGCCGGCGCCCGCAAGCCTGCTAGGGGTGGATGATCAGCGTGCCGCCGGGGCACTGGCCGGCGCAGGCGCTGCCGCAGCCGGGCGTACCTGCTGCAGTGCAGCGGCGGCGCGGGTGTCCTTCGGATTGCGCTTCACGGCCTGGGCGTAGGCCTGTTCGGCCAGGCGCCGGTACACATCGCCCAGATTGCTATAGGCGATGGCATAGTCGGGGCGCGAATCCAGCGCGGCGAGCAGTTCGGCTTCGGCACGCTTCAGGTC
>NZ_JBFTJR010000147.1:0-440 GCF_056395525.1 Caulobacter sp. 10L414 | reverse complement strand
GTGCGAGGTGTTGTTGATGTCTTCCGAGGTGCAGGCGAAGTGGATGAACTCGCTCGCGGCCTCCAGCTCGGCGTTGCCCTTGACCTGTTCCTTGAGCCAGTACTCCACGGCCTTGACGTCGTGGTTGGTCACGGCCTCGATGTCCTTGATGCGGGCGGCGTCGGCTTCGGTGAAGTTCTCCACCAGTGCCTGCAGCTTCGCCTCGGAATCGGCCGAGAACTTCGGCACGTCCGGCAGGCCGGCCTGGGCCAGGGCGATCAGCCAGTTGACCTCGACCTTCACGCGATTACGCATGAAGGCCGCCTCGGAGAGCCACTCGCGCAGCGCGTCGGCCTTGGCGGCATAACGGCCATCGATGGGAGACAGTGCGGTGAGCGGCGAAAGGGATGGGGTGGACATGCTGGCAACCGGGAGAAAGAGGGAAGACGGGTTTCCGCGGG
>NZ_JBFTJR010000146.1:0-468 GCF_056395525.1 Caulobacter sp. 10L414 | reverse complement strand
CGCCAGGACCACGGCCGGCGCCCGGCGCCGGGCGCGGGGCCAGGGCCGAATAGCGGACGGTCTGCTGCGGACGGTCGCCTTGCGGACGATCACCCTGCGGGCGGTCGCCGCCCGAGCGGTAGCCGCCGCCGGCGCCTTCCGGACGCGGGCCGCGCGGACGGTCGCCGTCCGGACGCGGAGCGCGCTGATTGTAGGGGCCGTCCTGACGGGGCGCACGCTGGTTGTACGGTCCGTCCTGGCGCGGAGCGCGCTGGTTGAACGGACGGTCGCCCTGCGGGCGGTCGCCTTGGGGACGATCGCCTTGCGGGCGCTCGCCGCCCGGCGTCGGCCGGTAGGTCGTGGTCGTCGGACGATCGTCGCGGCGCTCACGGCTGGGTTCGTAGGTGCGGGTCTGGCCCGGAGCGCTGTGGCGCGGAGCCTCGGCGCGGGGCGCTTCGACGCGCGGCGCGGCCGGAGCCGGAGCGGACG
>NZ_JBFTJR010000145.1:0-472 GCF_056395525.1 Caulobacter sp. 10L414 | reverse complement strand
GTCAAAGACTCTTCGGACTCATCGCCCAGATCGGCAGCCTGGGGACTAGCGAGATTTTGCGGCGGGTACAACCACAGCGGCAACGGCCACGCGGCCCGTTCGCTACGGGGGAAGTGCTCGACACTGCCGGGCTCGCGCAACGCCTGGCATAACGCCCGTTCCAGTGCCGCTTCGCTGCCGTTCAACGAGGCCGGATCGGGGCGCAATTGCAGATGGGCATCGACCAGTCGTTGGTAACGAACACGCAGCGCGGGATAGCGTCGCAGCAGCTGTTGCGTCCAGCGTTGATTGTCCCGGCCCCAGTGGCGCATCTGCCCGGCCTGTGCCGCCAGCAACGCGAGCCAGCGATAGAGTTCCTCATTCAGTGCCACTTCGGGAAACACCGCCAGGCTCGATGGCAGCCGTAAATTACGCTCGTCACACCACGCCAGCGGCACTTGTTTGCAGGTGCCGGCGATTTGCTGCAACACGT
>NZ_JBFTJR010000144.1:0-473 GCF_056395525.1 Caulobacter sp. 10L414 | reverse complement strand
GATCAGGCCCTTCTGCTTGAGCTTCTCGCCCGGTGACAGCACGCCGGAGATGGCCGAGCTGCCCGACTTGACGATGGACCCCATCGCCTTTTCCACGATGTTCGACAGCCCGCCCTTCTTGTTGCCGGGCGAGGTGTTGGCGCTGCGGTCCACGCGGCCACGGTCCAGGTAGCGGTCGTACCAGTCCATCTCGCGGATCATGGCCTCGGCCACTTCCGGSGTSGCGGCCCGTGCGGTKAGCTGGGCGATGCCGTCGCGCACCTCGGTCACTTCCGAGAACATCACGGCGGCGCCGGCACGCACCAGCAGGTCCGTGGCGTAGCCCACGGCGGGGTTGGCGGTCACGCCCGAGAAGGCGTCGCTGCCGCCGCACTGCACGCCCACCACCAGTTCGGAGACCGGGCAGGTCTCGCGCTGGCGCGCGTTCAGCACTTCGAGGTGCGATTCGGCCATGGTCATGATCGAGTCGATCA
>NZ_JBFTJR010000143.1:0-477 GCF_056395525.1 Caulobacter sp. 10L414 | reverse complement strand
AACAAGATCCTGATCGCCAACCGGGGCGAGATCGCGGTGCGGGTGATCAAGACGTGCCGGCGGCTCGGGATCGCCACGGTGGTGGTCTATTCGGACGCCGACGCCGACAGCCTGGCGGTGGAGATGGCCGACGAGGCCGTGCACATCGGCGCCTCGCCGGCCGCGCAGAGCTATCTCGTCGCCGACAAGATCATCGCCGCCTGCAAGCAGACCGGCGCCCAGGCCGTGCACCCGGGCTTCGGGTTTCTTTCCGAGAAGGCCGAGTTCGCGCAGAGGTGCGCCGACGAGGGCATCGTGTTCATCGGTCCCAATCCCGGCGCGATCTCGGCGATGGGCGACAAGATCGAGAGCAAGAAGTTCGCCGCCGCCGCGGGGGTCTCCTGCGTGCCCGGCCATATCGGCGAGATCGCCGATGTCGCCGAGGCCCTGAAGGTGTCGGAGACCATCGGCTATCCGGTGATGATCAAGGCTTCGGCC
>NZ_JBFTJR010000142.1:0-486 GCF_056395525.1 Caulobacter sp. 10L414 | reverse complement strand
GTATTAGCCCGGCAATGCGCTGGCGTCGTACATCGCCGCGAACTCGGGGCTCGGCGGAATGGGCTGGATGATGTCCAGCATCACGCCGCTGGGGTCCACGGTAATGAAATGGCGCTGGCCGAACGCTTCGTCGCGCAACGACAGCAGGATCGGCAACCCCGCCGCCTGCATGCGGGCGTGCACCGCGTCCACATCCTCCACTTCGAAGTTGAGCAGCAGCCCCGCCGCCCGCTGGCCGCGCGCCGGGGTGGGAATCGTCTCATGCGTGCAATCGAGAATGGCGAGGTTCGTGCGCGCGTCGGCGTTGGACTGCAGGTGCACGTACCAGTCGCTCTCGAACAGCGGGCGGAAATCCACGTGCTGCGTGTAGAACGCCACCGTCTCCGCCACGTTCGTGGTCATGATCACCGGGTAGTAACTCGTTGTTTTCATCGCAAATCTCCGTTGTGGCGCGCCGGCCGGGCGCGGATCGCATAACATACAGCC
>NZ_JBFTJR010000141.1:0-489 GCF_056395525.1 Caulobacter sp. 10L414 | reverse complement strand
AAGATCCTCCCCCTCTGGGGGAGGTGGCCCAGAGGGCCGGAGGGGGCCAGCGCCGGCGCCAAGAACCCCCTCAGTCGCGGAGTTTATCCTCGGGCCGGCCTTTGGCCGAACCCGGGGGCGACAGCTCCCGGCGCTAGGAACCTCCCCCCGTGGGGGAGGCGGCCGAAGGCCGGTGGGGGGAAGTTYTCAGCTTGCGGGGCGCTGGCCGTTTTGCCTCCAACTCCCCCCACCGATCGCTGCGCGATCGCCTCCCCCACGGGGGGAGGTTCCCGGTTATGGGGATAAAGCAGCGTGGATCCCCGGCGTTCGTCGAAAAATCCCKAGCCAATCCAACGCTCTACAACTTTCTCAGCCAATTCAATCAGACGCGCTGAAACCCGGGTCATAATCAAAGCCGTCCCCGCCATGGGGAGGGCTCTTGGTACCGGCCCAAGCGTGGCGAGGACCGCATCGAGCGGGGCCGCAAGAAGGTCTCGGGAAGGCGGGACA
>NZ_JBFTJR010000140.1:0-505 GCF_056395525.1 Caulobacter sp. 10L414 | reverse complement strand
GCCCTGACCCAGGTGCGCCGCCTGGTCGACTTCCTGCCCTCGTCCAATCGCGAGAAGGCCCCGATCCGCCAAAGCTTCGACGACCCCCATCGCCAGGAAGCCAGCCTCGACAGCCTGGTCCCGGCCGATCCGGGCAAGCCCTACGACATGAAGGAGCTGATCCTGAAGATCGTCGACGAGGCCGACTTCTTCGAGATCTCCAGCGAGTGGGCCAGGAACATCGTCTGCGGCTTCGCCCGCATGGACGGCCAGACGGTGGGGATCGTCGCCAACCAGCCGCAGGTGCTGGCCGGGGTGCTCGACATCGACAGCTCCCGCAAGGCCGCCCGCTTCGTGCGCTTCTGCGACGCCTTCGAGATCCCGATCGTCACCCTGGTCGACGTGCCGGGCTTCATGCCGGGCACCAAGCAGGAGTACGGCGGCCTGATCAAGCACGGCGCCAAGCTCCTGTTCGCCTATGCCGAGGCCACGGTGCCCAAGGTCACCCTGATCACCCGCAAGGCCT
>NZ_JBFTJR010000139.1:0-506 GCF_056395525.1 Caulobacter sp. 10L414 | reverse complement strand
TGTCAAACGGCGTTGAAAATTGACCCCCTATCGGCGTCCAAAATTGACCCCTCTGTTGGTTGTCCTGGGCTGGCGGCGAGGCGCGTAGCCATCAGCTAGCGCAGCGCGTCGCCGCCGGGTGAGCCGCGTGAGATTCAGCTGCCCGGAGGGGGTCTGGGGGAGGTTGRATAGATTGTGGATCAAGCCCTGGTCTTGAGACGCCAGCTGTCGTTTCCGGTCTCGACGATGTCGCAGTGATGGGTCAGGCGGTCGAGGAGCGCCGTGGTCATCTTGGCGTCGCCGAAGACGGTGGGCCATTCGCCGAAGGTCAGGTTGGTGGTGATGATCACCGAGGTGCGCTCGTAGAGCTTGCTGATCAGATGGAAGAGGCGCTGGCCGCCGGACTGGGCGAAGGGCAGATAGCCCAGCTCGTCGAGGACGACGAGATCCAGGCGCGAGAGCTGGGCGGCCAGAGCGCCGGAGCGGCCCTGGCGGGCTTCCTCCTCGAGCCGGTTCACCAGATCGAC
>NZ_JBFTJR010000138.1:0-533 GCF_056395525.1 Caulobacter sp. 10L414 | reverse complement strand
CGGGCCCTGATGCTGCCGATCGCGGTGCTGCCGGTGGCGGGCCTTCTGCTGCGCTTTGGCCAGCCGGATCTTCTGAACATCCCCTTCATCGCCGCGGCCGGCGAGGCGATCTTCGCCAATCTGGGCCTTCTCTTCGCCATCGGCGTGGCTGTGGGCCTGGCCCGCGAGAACAACGGCGCGGCCGGCCTGGCCGGGGTGGTCTGCTTCCTGATCGCCACCGAGGGAGCCAAGGCCCTGCTGCACGTGCCGCCCGAGGCCCTCGCCGGATTGCCGGCGGACCTGGCCGGACCGGCCTACAAGGCCAAGGCCCTGTCCAAGCTCTCCGTGCCGATCGGCATCCTGTCGGGCGTGATCGGCGGGCTGTTCTACAACCGCTTCTCGGGTTTCAAGCTGCCCGAGTACCTGGCCTTCTTCAGCGGCCGCCGCTTCGTGCCGATCATCTCGGGCGTGGCGGGCCTGGTTCTGGCCCTGCTGGTGGGCTTCGGCTACGACGGCATCAACGGAACGGTGGACGCGGCCAGCCGCGGCGTCGT
>NZ_JBFTJR010000137.1:0-542 GCF_056395525.1 Caulobacter sp. 10L414 | reverse complement strand
GGCCCTGATGCTGCCGATCGCGGTGCTGCCGGTGGCGGGCCTTCTGCTGCGCTTTGGCCAGCCGGATCTTCTGAACATCCCCTTCATCGCCGCGGCCGGCGAGGCGATCTTCGCCAATCTGGGCCTTCTCTTCGCCATCGGCGTGGCCGTGGGCCTGGCCCGCGAAAACAACGGCGCGGCGGGCCTGGCCGGGGTGGTCTGCTTCCTGATCGCCACCGAGGGGGCCAAGGCGCTGCTGCATGTGCCGCCCGAAGTGGTGGCGGGCCTGTCCAAGGAGGCGGCGGACCTGGCCGGACCGGCCTACAAGGCCAAGGCCCTGTCCAAGCTCTCCGTGCCGATCGGCATTCTGTCGGGGGTGATCGGCGGGCTGTTCTACAACCGCTTCTCGGGCTTCAAGCTGCCCGAGTACCTGGCCTTCTTCAGCGGCCGCCGCTTCGTGCCGATCATCTCGGGCGTGGCGGGCCTGGTTCTGGCCCTGCTGGTGGGTTTCGGCTACGACGGCATTAACGGCACGGTGGACGCGGCCAGCCGCGGCGTCGTGT
>NZ_JBFTJR010000136.1:0-558 GCF_056395525.1 Caulobacter sp. 10L414 | reverse complement strand
ATGCTGGGCAGGAACTTGCGGTAGGGATCCTCGGCGTAGATCCGGCTCTCGATCGCCCAGCCGTTGATGGCCAGATCGGCCTGACCGAAGGCGAGCTTCTCGCCGTAGGCCGAGCGGATCATCTGCTCGACCAGATCAAGGCCGGTGATCAGCTCGGTGACCGGGTGCTCGACCTGCAGGCGGGTGTTCATCTCCAGGAAGTAGAAGCTCTTGTCCTGGCCGGCGACGAACTCGACGGTGCCGGCGCTGTCGTAAGCGACCGCCTTGGCGAGAGCGACGGCCTGGGCGCCCATGGCCGCGCGGGTCTCTGGATCGAGCAGCGGGGACGGCGCCTCCTCGATGACCTTCTGGTTTCGCCGCTGGATCGAGCATTCGCGCTCGAACAGGTGCACGACGTTGCCGTGCTTGTCGCCCAGCACCTGGATCTCGATGTGCCGGGGGCTTTCGATGAACTTCTCGATGAAGATGCGGTCGTCGCCGAAGGCGCCGGCGGCCTCGGCCCGCACGGCCGGGAAGCCCTCCTCGACGTCCTTGCGGCTCCAGGCCACGCGGATGCCC
>NZ_JBFTJR010000135.1:0-669 GCF_056395525.1 Caulobacter sp. 10L414 | reverse complement strand
CCGGCGGGCGGCCAGCCCGCGCCCGCCGCCGAAGTTCCGCAGGTCGCCGCGCCGCCGGCCCCGGCCGATCCCCTGGCCGACCTGATCGCCGCCAGCGGCCCGCAGACCACCGACGAGGAAGACGAGGCCCCGGCCGCGGTGCCGGCGCCCCGCCACAAGCCGACCATCCTGCCGATCCCCGCGCCCGAGACCTCGACCCCGGCGGCGCCCGGCGCGCCGATGAGCGTCGAGCAGGCCTACGAGTTGCGGGTGAAGGGCTCGATCGCCGCCGCCCAGGGCCTGCAGGGTCCGCTCGACGGCGGCTGGGTGCTGCGCGGCGTGGGCGGCGTGGCGCTCTATTCGCTGCAGATCGCCGACCCGGCGGGCGGCTACGGCCCCGTCGAGGGCGCCTGGCGCGACCTGCGCCGGCCCGGCGCGGTGGGCTCTACTGGCCTGATCGACAGCATCGAACGCACCTATGACGGCGGCGCGGCCGTGCGGTTCATGGCCCGGCCCGGCGTCGGCTCGACCCTGGCGCTCAGCGTCGGCCCCGACGGCGCCTGGAGCGGCCGCCTGACCGAGGACGGCGCGGCCCCGGCCACGGTCGACATCGAGCGCACCGGCGCGCCGGTCCTGCCGGCCGGCTACGCCGTCGCCGCGCGCGGCCCGGTGATCTGGCCGCCGCGCGCC
>NZ_JBFTJR010000134.1:0-898 GCF_056395525.1 Caulobacter sp. 10L414 | reverse complement strand
GTGGCCATGCTGTCGTCCAAGGGCGCGGCCGGCGTCACCGGCGCGGGCTTCATCACCCTGGCCGCAACCCTCTCGGTCGTCCCCAGCGTCCCCGTCGCCGGCATGGCCCTGATCCTCGGCGTCGACCGCTTCATGAGCGAGTGCCGCTCACTGACCAACTTCATCGGCAACGCCGTCGCCACCGTCGTCGTCGCCCGCTGGGACAAGGCGCTGGACCCCGCCGCGCTCGAGGCGGCCCTGAACGACCGCTCGCCGCCGCCGGCGATCCCGGCGACCGATCCGGCGCTGCAGGATATCGACTGAAAGATGCTCCCCCCGAAGGGGGAGCTGTCGCGGAGCGACTGAGGGGGAAGGGACTGCTGGGCTCCGGGCGCACTGACGTCACCAGATGCTTCCCCCTCCGGCCCTCCGCGACACCTCCCCCTGTGGGGGAGGATCTTGGATCTGCGGACCTCCCCCTGTGGGGGAGGCGATCGCGTCAGCGATCGGTGGGGGGAGTTGGCGCGACCTCGGCCGACGCTCGGGAAGCTGAAAACGGCCCCCCTCCGGTCTTCGGCCGCCTCCCCCTGTGGGGGAGGTTCCCAGAGGGCGAGGATCAAAAGAAAAGGCCCCGGAGGTTTCCCTCCGGGGCCTTCGCTTTGTCAGCCGAAGCTAAGAAGCGTCGATTACTCGACGATCTTGGCGCGCCAGAAGCGCATGCGCTTCTGGCCTCTAAGCCTTGTCGTGAAAATCGTTATTCAACGATTTTCGCGACGACGCCGGCGCCGACGGTGCGGCCGCCTTCACGGATGGCGAAGCGGAGCTTCTCTTCCATGGCGATCGGGGTGATCAGCTCGACGTCCAGCTCGGCGTTGTCGCCCGGCATGATCATTTCCACGCCTTCGCGCAGCTTGATGAT
>NZ_JBFTJR010000133.1:0-993 GCF_056395525.1 Caulobacter sp. 10L414 | reverse complement strand
AGCGAGGCCGCGCTCGGCGGCGCGGTCGAGGCCGGCGTCGCGCCGCCCTGGACGGCGGCGGCGGTCGAGACGAACGGCGCGACGGCAAGGGCCAGGCCCGCGACGACTGCGCCCACGAAACGCGATGACATGGCTTACCCCCTGTTAAGAATTCGCGTTCCCTATAGGCCTCAACCCCAGGCTATTCCAGCCCTAAAACTATTATAATAGTTAATCCAACGTCCCAAACTTGCGACATTGCACATAAGCGACACAGTTCCGCGACGGTCTGCTTGTGATCATATCAATTCTTGCGACATCAGCATGACGCGGGCCCGAACCGGGTCCCCAGCGCACGATCTATCCTTCCTGGCGAATATTTCCCGCAAGGGCGGTCTCTCAATTCCAAAACCTGACAAGCTTCGCAGTTAGGAAGCTCGACAGTGAAACGCATTGATTCAACCGTGGGTTATACTCAAACGATCATATGATCAGTTTGCGGATTCACCGACGTCGGCGCGTCAGGCGACGAAATTCTCGACGCAGGGGTCGCTCGAGGCTGGGCCAAAGCAACAGACCGACCAGGGCGGCGATGACGGCGACGGCGAACAGCAAGCTTCCACTCCTGGCTGCAGGCGACATACAACCCAAACGTGACTTTTAGACCAGAGTCCGCGCCGCGCACGAGACGCTTCGGCATTTTCGCGGCGGCGCCCAAGCCGCATGCAGCCGACGACTTGTCTCGCGCCCCCGATTGGCCGATTAGCGGGCGGAAGGTTCGGATCCTCCGGTCCGCCCCATCCGTGGAAAGAGGACATCCATGCGCGTAGCGATGATTGGCACGGGCTATGTGGGCCTGGTGTCCGGGGCGTGCTTTGCGGACTTCGGTCACGTGGTGACGTGCATCGACAAGGATCCGCGCAAGATCTCGCGCCTGCTGGCCGGCGAGATCCCGATCTACGAGCCGGGCCTGGACGACCTGGTGGCCCGCAACGTGCGCGAAGGCCGGCTGTC
>NZ_JBFTJR010000132.1:0-1002 GCF_056395525.1 Caulobacter sp. 10L414 | reverse complement strand
GGCTCCGGCGCCCGCCGCCGCGGCTCCGGCCGCCCCGGCCGCCGCTCCGGTCAGCCCGGCCCCGGCCCGCGTCGCCGCCGAGAACAACCTCGACCTGTCGAAGGTCGTCGGCACCGGCAAGGACGGCCGCGTGACCAAGGGCGACGCTCTCGCCGCCCTGGAAGCCCGCGCCAGCGCCCCGGCCCCGGCCGCCGCTCCGGCCGCGCCGCGCGCCCTGCACGAGCGCGAAGAGCGCGTGAAGATGACGCGCCTGCGTCAGACGATCGCCCGCCGTCTGAAGGAAGCCCAGAACACCGCCGCCATGCTGACGACCTTCAACGAGGTCGACATGAGCGCGGTCATGGCCCTGCGCGCCCAGTACAAGGACGTGTTCGAAAAGC
This sequence comes from Caulobacter sp. 10L414, assembly GCF_056395525.1. Classification (NCBI taxonomy): domain Bacteria; kingdom Pseudomonadati; phylum Pseudomonadota; class Alphaproteobacteria; order Caulobacterales; family Caulobacteraceae; genus Caulobacter; species Caulobacter sp. 10L414. The sequence continues at coordinate 622 of NZ_JBFTJR010000132.1, read as the reverse complement.
GTCACGGCGTGAAGCTGGGCTTCATGTCCTTCTTCACCAAGGCCGTCGTGGCCGCGCTGAAGGCGATCCCGGACGTCAACGCCGAGATCGACGGCCAGGACGTGATCTACAAGAACCACTACGACATCGGCGTCGCCGTCGGCACCGACAAGGGCCTGGTGGTTCCGGTCGTGCGTGACGCCGACGTGCTGAACCTGGCCGAGATCGAAAAGACCATCGGCGACCTCGGCAAGAAGGCCCGCACCGGCGGCCTGGCCATCGAGGACATGCAGGGCGGCACCTTCACGATCACCAACGGCGGCATCTATGGCTCGCTGATGTCGACCCCGATCCTGAACGCGCCGCAGTCGGGCATCCTGGGCATGCACGCGATCAAGGAACGCGCCATGGTCATCAACGGCAAGATCGAGATCCGTCCGATGATGTACCTGGCCCTGTCGTACGACCACCGCGTMGTCGACGGCGCCGGCGCCGTGACCTTCCTGGTCAAGGTCAAGGAAGCCCTGGAAGACCCGCAGCGCCTGCTGCTGGACCTGTAAGGTTCGGTCATCCCAGAATGACGAAGGGGCCGCGAAAGCGGCCCCTTTTTCTTTGCCTGAGATCCTCCCCCGCTGGGGGAGGT
>NZ_JBFTJR010000131.1:0-1035 GCF_056395525.1 Caulobacter sp. 10L414 | reverse complement strand
GCCGAGCGGGCGGCGGCGGCGGCCTCGCGCGCGGCGGCGGCGGCCTGGCGGGCGGCCTGCAGCTGCGGGGCGAGGTCTCCGACCGAACCGGCGGCCTCGTGCTCGGCGCGAACGGTCGCGAGGGCCTCGTCGGCCTCGGCGCGCTCGGCCTCGAAGCGGGCGATGGTGTCGTCCAGCGACTGGGCGCGGGCCTCGCGCTGGGCGGCCTCGCGCTCGAAGCGGGCCACGGTCTCACGGGCCCCGTTCAGCAGGCGCTCGGCGTCGGGCGGGCCCCGGCGCTTGTCGCGCAGGGCGTCCTCGGCGGCGCGCAGGCGATCGGCGGCGGTCTTGAGAGCGGCGCTGGCGGCCTCGGCCCCGGGCGCAACCTGGTCGATCTCGGCCTCGACCTCGGCCAGGCGCGTGCGCTGCTCCAGGCGGACGGCCGCAGGCTTGGGGGCGTCGGCCTTGGCGACGAAGCCGTCCCAGCGCCACAGGTCGCCTTCCTTCGAGACCAGGCGCGCGCCGACCGGCAAGGCCTTGGCCAGGCGCGCGGCGTCGGCGCGGTCGACCAGACCGACCATGGCCAGGCGCGCGGACAGCTCAGCCGGAGCCTTGACCAGCGGGRCCAGCGGCTGAACGCCCTCGGGCCACGCCGTCGCGGGGGCTTCGGCTCCGGCCCAGTGCGACGGCGCGCGGGCGTCGAGGGCGGCTTCCAGGTCGTCGCCCAGGGCGGCGGCCAGGGCCGCGCCATAGCCCTTGTCGGGGGTCACCGCATCGAGGGCGGGCGAGAAGCCGCTCTTGGCGCGCGGGGCGGTCAGCTGGGCCAGGCCCCGCGCCTCGGTGCGCAGGCGGCCAAGCTGGTCCTCGACCTTGCGGGCCTGATCGCGGGCCGCGCCCTCGGCCTGGGCGGCGCTGGTGCGTTCGGCCTCGGCGGCCTCCAGGGCGGCGCGGGCGGCGGCCAGCTGGGCCTCGGCGTTGGCGAAGCGCTGCCTGGCCTCGGCGGCGGCCGGATCGACCGCAGGACCGACGGCGGCGCGCTCGGCCTTGGCCTGGTCC
>NZ_JBFTJR010000130.1:0-1176 GCF_056395525.1 Caulobacter sp. 10L414 | reverse complement strand
GGCCGCCTTCACGGATGGCGAAGCGGAGCTTCTCTTCCATGGCGATCGGGGTGATCAGCTCGACGTCCAGCTCGGCGTTGTCGCCCGGCATGATCATTTCCACGCCTTCGCGCAGCTTGATGATCCCGGTCACGTCCGTCGTGCGGAAGTAGAACTGCGGGCGGTAGTTGGTGAAGAACGGGGTGTGACGGCCGCCTTCTTCCTTGGTCAGGATGTAGGCTTCGGCCACGAACTTGGTGTGCGGGGTGATCGARCCCGGCTTGCAGAGCACTTGGCCGCGCTCGACGTCTTCACGCTTGGTGCCGCGCAGCAGCACGCCCACGTTGTCGCCGGCTTGACCTTGGTCCAGCAGCTTGCGGAACATTTCGACGCCCGTGCAGGTGGTCTTTTGGACCGGACGGATGCCGACGATTTCGACTTCTTCACCGACCTTCACGATGCCGCGCTCGACGCGACCGGTSACCACGGTGCCGCGGCCCGAGATCGAGAACACGTCTTCGACCGGCATCAGGAAGGCCTGGTCGATCGGGCGTTCCGGCTGCGGGATGTAGGCGTCGACCGAAGCCATCAGCTCGAGGATCTTCTCTTCGCCGATGTTGGCGTCACGGCCTTCGACCGCGGCCAGGGCCGAACCCTTGGTGATCGGAATGTCGTCGCCCGGGAACTGGTAGGACGACAGCAGCTCRCGAACTTCCATTTCGACGAGCTCGAGCAGCTCTTCGTCGTCGACCATGTCGACCTTGTTCATGAACACGACCAGGGCCGGCACGCCGACCTGACGGGCCAGCAGGATGTGCTCGCGGGTCTGCGGCATCGGGCCGTCGGCGGCCGACACGACCAGGATCGCGCCGTCCATCTGGGCCGCGCCCGTGATCATGTTCTTCACGTAGTCGGCGTGGCCGGGGCAGTCGACGTGAGCGTAGTGACGGTTGGCCGTCTCGTACTCGACGTGCGCGGTGTTGATCGTGATGCCGCGGGCCTTTTCTTCCGGCGCGGCGTCGATGTCGGCGTAGTTCTTGGCGGTCGCGCCGCCCGACTTCGCCAGCGTGATCGTGATCGCGGCCGTCAGCGTCGTCTTGCCATGGTCAACGTGACCGATGGTGCCGATGTTGCAGTGCGGCTTAGTGCGTTCGAACTTTTCCTTGGCCATCGCGTTCGAACTTTTCCTTGGCCATC
>NZ_JBFTJR010000129.1:0-1209 GCF_056395525.1 Caulobacter sp. 10L414 | reverse complement strand
CCCAGAGGGGGAGCATCTGGGCGCTCATAGATCCTCCCCCTCTGGGGGAGGTGGCCCGGAGGGCCGGAGGGGGTCCTTCCGGCCCGCCCGCCTTTACTTCCGGCTCTTCATCAGCGGCTGGATCTTGGTCCCGAAGTCGTCGATGCCCTGGACGAAGTCGTCGAAGGTCAGCAGCACGCCGCCGGTGCCAGGCACTTCGGCGATCTCGTCCAGCATGCGGGCGATGCTCTCATAGCTGCCCACCAGCGTGCCCATGTTGAGGTTCACCGCCGATTCCGGCGCGGCCAGCTGGGCGGTGTTGGTGGTGGCGCCCGCCGCGGCGTTGGGGGCGGCCTGGTTGGTCAGCCAGGCCAGGGCCTGCTGGTCGGCGCCGTCCCGGTACTTCTGCCACTTGGCCAGGGCCTTCTCGTCGGTCTCGTCGGCGATGATCATGAACAGGATGAACGAGGCCACGTCGCGGCCGGTCTTGGCGGCGGCCGCTTCCAGGCGCTTGTTGACCGAGGCGAAGGCGGTCGGGGTGTTGGTCCCCTTGCCCAGCGCGAAGCTGTAGTCGGCGTACTGCGCGGTGAAGGCCAGGCCCTCGTCCGACGAGCCGGCGCAGATCAGCTTGGTGTCCTTCGGATGCGGGCTGACCCGGCAGTCGTCCATCGTGAAGTACTTGCCCTTGAAGTCGGAGACGCCGGTCTCCAGCAGGTCCTTCAGCACGGTCGCGTATTCGGCCAGGTAGTTGTAGCGGTCGGTATAGTGGCCCTCGCCCGGCCACAGGCCCATCTGGCTGTACTCGGCCTTCTGCCAGCCGGTGACCAGGTTGATGCCGAAGCGCCCCGGGGCGATGGAGTCGATGGTCGAGGCCATGCGCGCGACGATCGCCGGCGGGATGGTCAGGGTGGCGACGGTGGCGAAGACCTTGATCTTCTCGGTGACGGCCGCCAGGCCCGCCATCAGGGTGAAGCTCTCGAGATTGTGTTCCCAGAACTCGGTCTTGCCGCCGAAGCCGCGCAGCTTGATCATCGAAAGCGCGAAATCGAGGCCGTAGTGCTCGGCCTTCTGGACGATGGTCTTGTTGAGCTCGAAGCTCGGCATGTACTGCGGCGCGGTCTCGGAGATGAGCCAGCCGTTGTTGCCGATGGGGATGAAGACGCCGACCTGCATGGTGTTAGTGCCCCTTTGAAGAGTGTTGTGGCCTGGCCAGGAAGGTGCTCCCCCTCT
>NZ_JBFTJR010000128.1:0-1279 GCF_056395525.1 Caulobacter sp. 10L414 | reverse complement strand
GGGCGGCACGGCCGGCGGCGGCGGCGCGGGCGGCGCGGTCACCGTCACCAACGGCGGCGTCGTCGAGACCGCGGGCGACAAGGCGCGCGGGATCTTCGCCCAGTCGGTGGGCGGCGGCGGCGGCTCGGGCGGCGACGGCGGCGGTCTGGTCACCATCGGCGGCAAGGGCGGCGCGGCCAGCACCGGCGGCGCGGTCACGGTGGCCAACACCGGCGCGATCACCACCAAGGGCGACCTCTCCAGCGCCATCCAGGCCCAGAGCGTGGGCGGCGGCGGCGGTGACGGCGGGAGCACCGGCGGCGTCTTCCTGACCATCGGCGGCGGCGGCGCCGCGGGCGGCGGCTCGGGCCTGGTCACGGTCAAGCACGCGGGCGACATCTTCACCGGCGGCAACGACTCCCACGGCATCTTCGCCCAGAGCGTGGGCGGCGGCGGCGGCAGCGGCGGCTCCAGCGTCTCGATCAGCGCCTTCGCCGGCGTCGCCATCGGCGGCGAAGGTTCGCAGGGCGGCGACGGCGGCAAGGTCGACATCGACCTCAGCCAGAGCACGGTGACCACCGGCGGCTCCACCAGCCTCGTGAATCCGCTGATCGTCACGGGCGGCGATCGCGCGCGCGGCATCTTCGCCCAGAGCGTGGGCGGCGGCGGCGGCAACGGCGGCTTCGCGGCCCAGGTCTCGGCCGGCTACGGCGTCGGCGCCAGCGCGGCCGTGGGCGGTCGCGGCGGCAAGGGCGGCAAGGGCGGCGAGGTCGACATCGACGGCGACGTCCTGATCCTGACCAAGGGCGACTACTCCGAAGGCCTGTTCGCCCAGTCGGTGGGCGGCGGCGGCGGCTCGGGCGGCTTTGCGCTGTCGTTCGCCTTCGCAGCCGGCGAGACGGCCGCGGCCGCCTTCTCGGTCGCCCTGGGCGGCAAGGGCGGCGACGGCGGCGAAGGCGGCCTGGTCGACATCAAGTCGGGCGGCGCGATCCTCACCGAAGGCAAGTTCTCGACCGGTCTCGTCGCCCAGAGCGTGGGCGGCGGCGGCGGCAACGGCGGCTACACCGTCAGCTTCGCGGGCGCAGGGGCCGGCGCGGCTTCGGCCTCGGCGGCCGTGGGCGTCGGCGGGGCCGGCGGCAAGGGCGGCAAGGGCGGCGTGGTCGATGTCGACTTCGACGGCGCCATCACCACCGGCGACGACGACGCCATCGGCGCGCTGATCCAGTCGGTCGGCGGMGGCGGCGGCGGCGGCGGCTTCAATGTCTCGGGCGCGGTCGCGGTGGCCGGCACGGCCGGCGTC
>NZ_JBFTJR010000127.1:0-1343 GCF_056395525.1 Caulobacter sp. 10L414 | reverse complement strand
CTCCTGGGCGAAGGCGGTCGCGCCGAGCGGCGCCCCCGCGAGCGTCGCGGCGAGCATCAGCCCGGCCAGCGGCTTAAAGGTCAATTTCATCGTTGGTATCCCCTTTCCCCGACGATCGTTACAGAGCGGCCGGGCCGGTTTCGCCCGTCCGGATGCGAACGGCTTCTTCGACATTGAGGACGAAGATCTTGCCGTCGCCGATCTTGCCCGTGGCCGCGGCGGCCTTGACCGCTTCGACCGCCTTGGCCGCGGACGCATCGTCCACCACGGCTTCCAGCTTCACCTTGGGCACGAAGTTCACTTGGTACTCCGCGCCGCGATAAATCTCGGTCTGGCCCTTCTGGCGGCCGTAACCCTTCACTTCCGACACCGTCAGGCCTTCGACGCCGGCGGCGACCAGCGCCTCGCGGACCTCGTCCAGCTTGAAGGGTTTGACGACCGCTATGATCAGTTTCATCCGGCTTGCTCCGGTCCGCCTTGGGCGGACCCCCCTTGTTGATGGTTAGAGCGGATTTGCTCACTCGATCACCGCGACGCCGCCGGATGCGGCCGCGTCGTTTCCCCGGCGCTCGCACGCTATCGGCCACGGTTCCTTGAGCGGGGGCGCGCGGTAGGCAATTGGAAACGAAAGAGGCAAGGCGCCTGAAAAAGTATCATTGGTCGCTCAGTTTGCGCGCTTCTACGGCAAATCCGTCGTCCAGCGGCGCCGTGGCGCGCGGCGTCGCGCAACGTCTACAATGACCGCTCTTCCGCCGTTCCGAAGGATTCTCCGATGACGCCCCTGTGGGCCAAGATCGCCCCGTGGGGGCTGCTGATCTGCTCGAACGTGTTCATGACCTACGCCTGGTACGGCCATCTGAAGGGCAAGCCGCTGGCGCTCCCCATGGCCATCCTGAGCAGTTGGCTGATCGCGCTTCCCGAGTACATGCTGGCGGTTCCCGCCAACCGCATCGGACACGGCGTCTATTCCACGGCTCAGCTTAAGACCGGCCAAGAAGCGATCACCCTGATCGTCTTCACGTTGTTCTCGTATTTCTACCTTGGCGAGGCCATTCGCTGGACCACGATGCTGGGCTTCGTGCTGATCTTCGCGGGCGCGGCGCTGGTGTTCTTTTTCAAGTAACGGCGAAGTCTGGATCACGAGCCCGTGATTGACTGCAACGGAGTCGCAATCTGGAGCGTAAAGCCGGCCTGAGTTTCAAGCGAAAGGACCAGGCCATGTATGTGACGCGCTTCCTCTCCGCCGCGGCGGCCATGGCGCTGCTGTCGGGCGTCGCCATCGCCCAGACCGCCGACCCGGCGGCGCCGGCCAAGCCGCCGGCGGCCGCGCCGCCCGCCGCGAC
>NZ_JBFTJR010000126.1:0-1838 GCF_056395525.1 Caulobacter sp. 10L414 | reverse complement strand
CATCTCCACCGCCAGGCTGTCGGCGTCGGCGTCCGAATAGACCACCACCGTGGCGATCCCGAGCCGCCGGCACGTCTTGATCACCCGCACCGCGATCTCGCCCCGGTTGGCGATCAGGATCTTGTTGAACATCGGCGGCGGTCCTTGGCGGTTCGGTCTGTGAGGAACCTCCCCCCTGTGGGGGAGGCGATCGCGAAGCGATCGGTGGGGGGGAGTAATTTCGACATCGGCCGAGGTCTCGGAAGCTGAAACCGGCCCCCACCGGCCTTCGGCCGCCTCCCCCAGAGGGGGAGGTTCGCTGGCTCACAGCGGGATATTGTCGTGCTTCTTGGTCGGGTTGGTCAGCACCTTGCCCTTGAGCGAGTGCAACGCCCGGACGATGCGCTTGCGGGTGCCGTGGGGCATGATGACGTCGTCGACATAGCCKCKKGAGGCGGCGACGAAGGGGGTGGCGAAGCGGTCCTTGTATTCGGCCTCGCGGGCGGCCAGGGCCTCTGGGTCCTTGGCYTCCTGGCGGAAGATGATCTCGACCGCGCCCTTGGCCCCCATCACCGCGATCTCGGCGGTGGGCCAGGCGTAGTTGAAGTCGCCGCGCAGGTGCTTGGAGCTCATCACGTCATAGGCCCCGCCATAGGCCTTGCGGGTGATCAGGGTGACCTTGGGCACCGTGGCCTCGGCATAGGCGAACAGGAGCTTGGCGCCGTGCTTGATCAGGCCGCCGTACTCCTGCTTGGTGCCCGGCATGAAGCCCGGCACGTCGACCAGGGTGAYGATCGGGATCTCGAAGGCGTCGCAGAAGCGCACGAAGCGGGCGGCCTTGCGGGAGCTGTCGATGTCGAGCACYCCGGCCAGCACCTGCGGCTGGTTGGCGACGATCCCGACGGTCTGACCGTCCATCCGCGCAAAACCGCAGACGATGTTCCTGGCCCATTCGGACGAGATCTCGAAGAAGTCGGCCTCGTCGACGATCTTCAGGATCAGTTCCTTCATGTCGTAGGGCTTGCCCGGATCGGCCGGSACCAGGCTGTCGAGGCTGGCTTCCTGGCGATGGGGGTCGTCGAAGCTTTGGCGGATCGGGGCCTTCTCGCGATTGGACGAGGGCAGGAAGTCGACCAGGCGGCGCACCTGGGTCAGGGCYTCGAGGTCGTTCTCGAACGCCCCYTCGGCCACGCCCGACTTGGCSGCRTGMACSCGSGCCCCGCCCARCTCCTCGGCGGTGACCACCTCGTTGGTGACGGTCTTCACCACGTCGGGCCCGGTGACGAACATGTAGCTCGTATCCTTCACCATGAAGATGAAGTCGGTCATGGCCGGGCTGTAGACGTCGCCGCCGGCGCAGGGGCCCATGATCACGCTGATCTGCGGGATCACCCCCGAGGCCAGGGTGTTTTCCAGGAAGATGTCGGCATAGCCGGCCAGGCTGTCGACGCCCTCCTGGATGCGCGCCCCGCCGGCGTCGAACAGGCCGATGATCGGCGCGCCGACCTTCATCGCCTGGCGCTGGACCTTGACGATCTTGGCCGCGTGSGCGCCCGACAGSSWGCCGCCGAACACCGTGAAGTCCTTGGAGAAGACGTAGACGACCTTGCCGTTGATCGTGCCCCAGCCGGTGACCACGCCGTCGCCGGGCACCTTCTGGTYGGCCATGCCGAACTCGGTTCCCCGGTGCTCGACGAACATGTCGAACTCCTCGAACGAGCCTTCGTCCAGCAAGAGATCGATCCGCTCGCGCGCCGTCAGCTTGCCCTTGGCATGCTGGCTCGCCACCCGCTTCTCGCCGCCCCCCGCTCGCGCCTGCTCGCGACGCCGCTCCAGCTCTTCCAGGATGTGTTGCAAGG
>NZ_JBFTJR010000125.1:0-2181 GCF_056395525.1 Caulobacter sp. 10L414 | reverse complement strand
GTCGTCGACCGCCCTGGCCGACAAGGCCTGGAACGACGCCGCCCGCATCGCGCCGGGCCTGGCCGCCGGCAAGGGCAAGAAGGTCGAGGCGATCGACAAGAACGGCTCKACCCTCTACCGCACCTCGGTCACGGGCTTCTCCAGCCGCGCCGACGCCAAGGCGTTCTGCGACGCCCTGAGCGCCGCCGGCAAATCCTGCTTCGTGAAGTAGGCGAGGGGTCCATGAGCACGTCGTCCGCCGCCATCCTCGGTTGCGCCGGGACCGTCCTGTCGGCCGAGGAAGCCGCCTTCTTCCGCGACGTGCGGCCCTGGGGCTTCATCCTCTTCAAGCGCAACATCGAGACGCCCGACCAGGTTCGCAAGCTGACCGCCGCGCTGCGCGATACGGTCGGCCGCCCCGACGCGCCGATCCTGATCGACCAGGAGGGCGGCCGCGTCGCCCGCCTGCAGCCGCCGCACTGGAACAAGTATCCGCCGGGCCGCGCCTATGGCGAACTCGTCGCCAACGACCCGCTGGTCGCCCGCGAGATCACCCGCCTGGGCGCGCGCCTGATCGCCCACGACCTGACCTCGCTGGGGATCAATGTCGACTGCGTGCCGGTGCTGGACGTGCCCGATCCCAAGGGCCACGAGATCATCGGCGACCGCGCCTATGGCGACACCCCCGAGCAGGTGGCGACCCTGGGTCGCGCCGCGGCCGAGGGCCTGCTGGCCGGCGGCGTGCTGCCGATCATCAAGCACATCCCCGGCCACGGCCGCGCCATGAGCGACAGCCACCTTGAGCTGCCGGTGGTGAAGGCCAAGCTGGCCGAGCTCGACGCGCGCGACTTCGCCCCGTTCCGGGTGCTGTCGGACATGCCGATGGCGATGACCGCCCACGTCGTCTACACGGCCATCGACCGCCGCCGTCCGGCCACGACGTCGAAGAAGGCCATCAAGCAGATCATCCGCGGCTCGCTGGGCTTCGACGGCCTGCTGATGAGCGACGACCTGTCGATGAAGGCGCTGTCGGGCGACTTCAAGCAGCGCGCCAAGGACAGCTTGTCGGCCGGCTGCGACGTCGTCCTGCACTGCAACGGCGACATGGACGAGATGAAGGCAGTGATGGCCGGCGTCGGCAAGCTCTCCAAGGAAGCCCGTCGCCGCGCCCAGGCGGTCATGGGCCGCCTGGTCAAGGTTCCCGAACCCTTCGATCCCGCCGAGGCCCGCGCCCGCTTCGACGCCGCCTTCGACGGCCGGTACGCCGGGTGAGCACGGGCTTTCAGCCCACATTCGACTTCGCGGCCGCCCGGGAGGCGGCCGAAGACGGCGCGGCCCTGGTCATCGACATCGATGGCTACGAAGGGCCGCTGCACGTCCTGCTGGCCCTGGCCCGAAACCAGAAGGTCGACCTGCTGCAGCTGTCGATCACCCGCCTGGCCGAGCAGTATCTGGCCTTCGTGCAGCAGGCCCGCCGGGTGCGCTTCTCGCTGGCCGCCGACTATCTGGTGATGGCCGCCTGGCTGGCCTACCTGAAGTCGCGCCTGCTGCTGCCCAAGCCCGAGCGCCCCAAGGCCGAGGAGCCGCCGGCCGAGGAGATGGCCGCCCAGCTGGCCTTTCGCCTGGCCAAGCTGGACGCCATGCGCCGGTCGGTCGAAGCGCTGAAGGAACGGCCCCAGCTCAAGCGCGAGGTCTTCATGCGCGGCGATCCAGACGCGGTGAAGATCGTCTCGTCCACCCGCTTCGAGGGCGATCTCTACGCGCTGATGAGCGCCTATATCAGCCAGCGAAAGCGCGAGCACGGCCGCCACTACGCCCCGCGTCCGCCCCAGGCCTATCCGTTGGAAGACGCCCGCGACCGCCTGCGCACCTTCCTGCCGAGGATGGAGGAGTGGACCGCCCTGTCCGGCGTCGCCCCCGTCGACCGCTGGGAGGAGGACCCCGAAGGCCCGACGCCCGCCAGCTACCTGGCCTCGACCCTGTCGGCCAGCCTGGAGCTGGCCAAGGAGGGCGCCCTGACCGTCCGCCAGATGGGCGCGTTCGAGGAGATCTACCTGCGCACCCGCACCGGTGGCGGGGAGGGGCTGCTTTGAGCCGCAGAACCCCCTCAGTCGCTCCGCGACAGCTCCCCCAGAGGGGGAGCATCTGCTGCAACAAGATCCTCCCCCTCTGGGGGAGGTGGCCCGAAGGGCCGGAGGGGGA
>NZ_JBFTJR010000124.1:0-2380 GCF_056395525.1 Caulobacter sp. 10L414 | reverse complement strand
CCGGCGCGAGCACTTCGCGCGGGGCAAGGGCGTCAAGACGATCGCGCGGGAGATGGGCCTGGCGCGCAACACGGTGCGCAAGATCCTGCGGTCGGGTGATACGGCGCCGGAGTACGAGCGGCGCGAGCAGCCGCACCCGAAGCTAGGTCCGTTCATCGAGCGGCTGGAGGCGCTGCTGGAGGCCAATGCGTCAGGGGCGCGCAAGGATCGGCTGACGCTGATGCGGATCACCGATCTGCTCAGCCGGRAGGGCTATGACGGCGGTTACGACGCGGTGCGGCGCTATGCAGGACGCTGGTCGGTCCAACGCCGGGGCGTGAGCTCTCCGGTTGAGGCCTTCGTGCCGTTGAGCTTTGCGCCGGGCGACGCCTACCAGTTCGACTGGAGCCACGAGCAGGTCGAGATCGGCGGCACGCCGCTGACGGTGAAGGTGGCGCACGTGCGGCTCTGCCATAGCCGCCGGTTCTACATCCGAGCCTATCCGCGCGAGACCCAGGAGATGGTGTTCGATGCTCACGCCCGGGCCTTCCAGGCGTTCGGGGGCGTCACGCGGCGAGGCATCTRCGACAACATGAAGACCGCCGTTGAGGCGGTGTTCACCGGCAAGACCCGCCGCTTCAACCGGCGCTTCGAGCAGATGTGCTCGCACTACCTGATCGAGCCGGTGGCCTGCACGCCGGCCTCGGGCTGGGAGAAGGGCCAGGTKGAGAACCAGGTCGGCTACGCCCGTGACAACATCTTCAAGCCGCGCCTGCGCTTCCATAGCCTGGAGGAGCTCAACGGCTGGCTGGAGGSCGAGTGCGTGCGCCGGGCGCGCAATGATCGCCATCCCGAGCACCGAGACCGCGTYGTCTGGGACGTCTACGAGGCTGARCGGCCGTTCCTGGCRCCCTTCGCMGGYCCYTTYGACGGCTTCCACCAGATCGAGGYCGTCGCCCAGGCCACCTGCCTGATCACCTTCGACCGCAACCGCTACTCGGTGCAGGCCAAGGCCGCGCGTCGGGTCGTCCAGATCCGCGCCTACGCCGACCGGATCATGGTGCTGTGCKACGGCGAGGTGGTGGCCGATCACCCGCGCGGCTTTGGCCGTGACCACACTGTCTACGATCCCTGGCRCTATCTTCCCGTCCTGGCCCGCAAGCCCGGAGCGCTGYGCAAYGGCGCGCCGTTCCAGGAATGGGCGCTGCCGCCTGCCTTTAACCGGCTGCGCAAGCGGCTGGGCTCGGGCGACGAGGCCGATCGGCGCTTCGTMCGGGTGCTGGCGGCGGTGCTGGACGATGGGCTCGACGCTGTCGACCAGGCCGTCCAGGAGGCGCTCGACGCCGGCGTCGCCAGCGACGAGGTAATCCTCAACATCCTGGCCCGCCGGCGCGAACCGCCCCGSCCCGAGGCGATCACCACTTCCCAGGCCCTGGCCCTGAGCCATCCGCCCATCGCCGACTGCGCGCGCTACGACCWGCTGCGAGGCTCCCGTGCAGCGGCATGAGATGATCCAGGCCCWGGGCGAGCTGGGCCTCAAGGGCATGGCCGGCGCCTTCGACGACGCCGTCACCACGGGCCTGCAGCGCAAGCGCACCGCCATGGAGATCCTGGCCGATCTGGTGAAGGCCGAGGCYGCCCATCGTCAGGCCGCCTCCATCCGATATCGGATCACCGCCGCCAAGCTGCCGGCGATGAAGGAYCTGGCGCGCTTCAACTTCGAGGGCTCGCCCATCAACGAGAGCCTCGTGCGCGCCCTGCATGGCGGCTCATTCCTGGCCGATCACCGCAACATCGTCCTGATCGGCGGAACGGGCACCGGYAAGACCCACCTGGCCATCGCCATCACCGCCAAYGTGGTGCKGGCCGGGGCGCGCGGGCGCTACTTCAACACCGTCGATCTGGTGAACCGGCTCGAGGAGGAAGCCCGCCAGGGCCGCTCCGGCGCTCTGGCCGCCCAGCTCTCGCGCCTGGATCTCGTCGTCCTCGACGAGCTGGGCTATCTGCCCTTCGCCCAGTCCGGCGGCCARCGCCTCTTCCATCTGATCAGCAAGCTCTAYGAGCGCACCTCGGTGATCATCACCACCAACCTGACCTTCGGCGAATGGCCCACCGTCTTCGGCGACGCCAAGATGACCACGGCCCTTCTCGACCGCCTGACCCATCACTGCGACATCGTCGAGACCGGAAACGACAGCTGGCGCCTCAAGACTAGGGCTTGATCCACAATCTATCCAACCTCCCCCAGACCCCCTCCGGGCAGCTGAATCTCACGCAGCTCACCCGGCGGCGACGCGCTGCGCTAGCTGATGGCTACGCGCCTCGCCGCCAGCCCAGGACAACCAACAGAGGGGTCAATTTTGGACGCCGATAGGGGGTCAATTTTCAACGCCGTTTGACA
>NZ_JBFTJR010000123.1:0-2483 GCF_056395525.1 Caulobacter sp. 10L414 | reverse complement strand
GGCCAACACCAGGGCCGGGCCGCCGCCGGCGCGCAGGCGGCGGTCCATCAGCCAGCCGGCCGCCAGGTGCCCGCTCGGCGCGGCGACCAGGACGACCGCGCCGGTCAGCAGGGCGCTGGCGGTGGGGGTCAGCCCGCAGGCGCGGTTGACGACCGACGGCGCCCAGGCCGCGGCGGCCTGCACCGCCAGGATGACGCCGCCGGATCCGAGGAAGTGCAGGCCAAGGCCCTGCGGGCGCGCGCCGAGGCGGGCCAGCGCGCGTCCCAGGCCATCGTCGCCGGGGCGCGCCGGCGCCAGTCCGCGCAGCCGCCAGGCCAGCAGCGCCACCAGCAGCAGGTTGGGCAGGGTCAGCAGCACGACGGCCGCGCGCCAGGGTGCCTGGCCGAAGGCGTGCAGGGCCCCGCTGGAGAACGCGCCCAGCGCCAGGCCGCCGGCCAGGAGGGCGCCGCTGCGCCCCATCGACGAGCCGGAGGTGAACATCGACACCCAGCGCGACAGCCGGGCCGGCGGGGCGGCCGCCACGATCAGGGCCAGAGCCGCGGGCGCGAAGGCGGCCTGGGCCAGGCCCAGCACCAGCCGCGCGGCCAGCAGGCCCTCATAGGTCGGGGCCAGGGTCAGGGCGAGGGTCGCCAGCGTCCACAGGGCCGCGGCGCTGGCGAGCAGCGGCGCGGGCGACAGGCGGTGGCCGCGATGGCCGGCCAGCAGGGTCGCGGCGACGTAGAGCGCCACGAAGGCGGGGCCCTGCAGCGCGCCCAGCTGGGTGTCGGTCAGGTGGAACTCGGCTTTCAGCGCCGGTGCGTAGACGCTGGGCACGGCCCGGTCGACGAAGGCCATGAAGTGGCCGGCCGCCAGCAGGGCCACGCCGGACGCGTCGAGCTTGGAATACTGGTCCGGACGCGACCTCACGCTCTTCAGGCACCACGCTCCAAGGCTTGYGTCACCCCGCGCAAACCTTCGATCTTCGTAGTTAACCGAACGACGGCGCCTGTCCAGCCCATGCGGCCCGGCGGGGCGGCGAAACGTTCCAGGTTTGGGACGCGACAGTTCCGCGGCCCTGGTGGTAGCGGTCGCGCGAACTGTCCGCCGCCTTTGCGCGGACGGGCTCTCCGCGCCGCGACGGGTTGTCGATCCCTCGATCCCTGGCGGCGCGAAGGGGGGGCGGCTCGGCGTCGTCGCGCACTCCACAGGCGTGGGCGGCGTCGAGGCGAACCGCTTGCCCCAAAAAGCTTCGCCGCATCCTCCAACGCGGTGAGGATGTGAGGGTGGCCAAGGCGGCCGGTCGTGGGGGCGATCGCGGCCTGGCCCGTGACCAGCGGCGCGCCGCGTCGCTGGTCGCCTCCGCCCTGGCCGCGAAAGAACAGCGATCGGTGGTCGTCGATATCTGAAATAATCGCCAGGGTTGACCTGGATTCCGGCGGCGAACTGCGCGACCATTGCTGCGGCGCCGAAGGCCTGCGCCTCGCGACGGCCAACGTTCGTGTTCCGATCGATGAGGGCAGTTTGTCGAGAATTCGACGAAACCGCCCCACTGTGGCGCTGGCGCCACATCCGATTTGCGAAGTCGTGCGTTTGTCGTCATGGAAGCCGCCCCGCGGGGGGCGTCCAGGCTAACTTTATTAGAGGGTTCTCATCATGAAATTCGGGTTGCTGGCTGGCGTCGCAACCGTCGCGCTCTGCGCGGCGTCCGGCGCCTCCGCCCAAAGCGCGTTGAGCGGATGGTATGTGGCCGGCGACGTCGGTTACCACTCGGCTGAGGGCATCGAAGCGAGCTCGTCGGTGAACGCCACCGACGGTCGTCCGTACGACTGGACCTTCTCGACGGACGAAGACTGGGCGGGCTTTGCTCGCATCGGTTATCGCATCTCGCCGAACTGGCGCGTGGAAGGCGAATACGGCTACCGCGGCAGCGACATCTCGGGCGTCCGCTCCGAGAACGCCTCGCGCCCGCAGCCGATCGGCCTCTGCACCGCCGGCCCGGTTCGCACCGCGACGAACCCGACCTGCGGCACGCCGAACGGCGAGGTCAAGGCCACCACCCTGATGGCCAACGTCATCTATGACTTCCTGCCCGACTCGTCGTGGCGTCCGTTCATCGGCGCCGGCGTCGGTACGGCCTGGGTCCACAACAAGGTGTACGGCCAGCTGAGCGGCGTTCCCGCCGGCGGCGCCCGCATCCAGAACACCAGCTTCGACGACACCGACCAGGGCTTCGCCTACCAGGGCCTGCTGGGCCTGGCCTGGGACGTGACCCCGAACTGGTCGATCGACCTGACCGGCCGCTACCTGGTCGCCAAGAGCCTCAACTGGGGTTCGGTGACGAGCAACGTCGGCCCGGCCGGCGGCGCCGTGACGGACGTCGGCACCTTCGAAGGCGACTACAAGGACACGTCGATCACCCTCGGCGTTCGCTACACCTTCGGCTCGCCGCCGCCCCCGCCGCCTCCGCCCCCGCCGCCGCCGCCTCCCCCGCCGCCGCCGCCGCC
>NZ_JBFTJR010000122.1:0-3006 GCF_056395525.1 Caulobacter sp. 10L414 | reverse complement strand
CCTCCGGGCAGCTGAATCTCACGCAGCTCACCCGGCGGCGACGCGCTGCGCTAGCTGATGGCTACGCGCCTCGCCGCCAGCCCAGGACAACCAACAGAGGGGTCAATTTTGGACGCCGATAGGGGGTCAATTTTCAACGCCGTTTGACACTCAGCGCTGAGGGAAGCGTGAACGAGCCCTTGGAGTGCGGGAAAAGCGCCTCGCTGACCGAGACCAATTCCCGGAACGCCGGCTGCTTATAGAGATCGTCTGGACGACGTCGCCAGCCCCACACCCGACCGAGTGCTTCAACCAGAGCCTCACCCATTGCCGACCATCCACATCTCGATTGGCGCTAGCGCATCGTCCACGGCCGGACGATCAGGACCAACATCGTAAAGAGGCCAATGAAGAGCAAAGGCGTGAAAGCCGGAAAGGCCGAGCGCTCGAGGGCTTGAACGACTGTGCTCAGCACGGCTGTGGGCATCACCGCCGCCAAAAGGCAGCCAACCCAGCCGATCGGCTCGCCCCAGCGACGCGGTGTTGGCGCGTCTTCGTCGTCGTTCGAGCCCATAATCAGCCTCCCCTTCCTGAGATGTAGCTCAGGGGATCCCGGATTGGCGATTCGTCGGTGTCGGCGTCGGGGCGTAGGTCAGCGAAAAATCGCGGAGGCTGGCGAACCGTTGGCCACGCTTCGCGCCGAGAACGCGGCCACCCCATTACAAACCCCATTACAAACGAGGATTTGTAACGGGCCGCCTGCGCGGCCAATTCTCAACATGTTGATTTTCTTGGAGAAAATGGCGCGCCCGGAACGATTCGAACGTCCGACCCTCAGATTCGTAGTCTGATGCTCTATCCAGCTGAGCTACGGGCGCGCACTGCCTTGCGGCGAGGCGGGGGAGATACCCCGTACCCCGGGGGTGCGCAAGCGTCTTGTCGTAAGAAAGTCGCCAAGTTCGGTGGATAAGTGCTCGATCCCTTGGCGCATAAGGGTTTTCGGGCGAGAAAAAGATGTCGCAGGGACGCGCGGGAGCGATTTTTCGCGAGCGTGGTGGCGGCGTCGGGGGCATGGTTCGTCGAATCTCCGCCGTCCGAGTCGGATTTCCGACGCTTCGACGGCCCGTTCCGCGCCCCAACGCCAGGTCTTCCGAAGGATCCGCCCATGCGCCTGCCCGTTCTCGCCGCCCTCGCCGTCCTGACCGCTTGCGGAGGGATCGCCGGCTGCGCGACCGCGATGGGGCCGCAGGCGGCCGCGACCATCCCGAAGACCGCTCCGCAGACCTCTGGCGCCGCGGCCGCCTACAGCCCGCGCGGCATGGTGGCCTCGGCCAATCCGCTGGCGACGGAAGCGGGCCTGCGGGTGCTGCGTGAAGGCGGCTCGGCCGTCGACGCGGCGGTGGCCGTGCAGGCGGTGCTGGGCCTGGTGGAGCCGCAGAGCTCGGGCCTGGGCGGCGGCTCGTTCATGGTCTTCTACGACGCCAGGACCGGCAAGGTGACGGCCTATGACGGCCGCGAGACCGCCCCGGCCGGCGCGACCCCGGCCCTGTTCCTGGGCGAGGACGGCAAGCCGGTGTCGTTCATCGCCGCGGTGCTGTCGGGCCGCTCGACCGGCGTGCCGGGCGCGGTGGCCATGCTGGCCCAGGCCCAGAAGGAGCACGGCGCCATCGGCTGGGACCGCCTGTTCCTCGACGCCGAGCAGCTGGCCGACCAGGGCTTCGTCGTCAGCCCGCGCCTGGCCTCGATGATCAACGGCCGCGCGCCCCAGGGCCAGACGCCCGACGCGGCCGCCTATTTCACCAAGCCCGACGGCCGGCGCTACCAGGCCGGCGACACCCTGAAGAACCCGGCCTACGCGGCCACCGTGCGCCGCCTGGCCGCCGAGGGCGCCTCGGCGCTCTATGAAGGCCCGCTGGCGCAGGCCATCGTCGCCAAGCTGCACGAGGGCGAGCGGCCGTCAGCCATGACCCTGGCCGACCTGAAAGCCTACAAGCCGCGCTCGGCCGACGCCCTGTGCCGGCCGTGGAAGGTCTACAGCGTCTGCGTGCCCAACCCGTCGTCGAGCGGCGTGTCGCTGCTGCAGGCCCTCTTGATGCTCGAGCACACCGACATCGCGAAACGCGGCCCCAAGGATCCGGTCGCCTGGACCCAGATCGCCGAGGCCGAGCGGGTGATGTACGCCGACCGCGACCGCTATGTCGGCGACCCCGGCAAGGTGACCGTGCCGGTCGAGGGCCTGCTGGAGCCGGCCTATATCAAGGAACGCGCCAAGCTGATCGGCGAGACGGCCGGCCCGGCCCCGAGCTTCGGCCTGCCCAAGGGCGCGCCCAAGGTCGGCCCGGACTCGACGGTCGAGCCGGGCGGCACCACCCACTTCGTCATCGTCGACGCGGCCGGCAACGTGGTGTCGATGACCACCACGGTCGAGAGCATCTTCGGCTCGGGCCGGATGGTCGGCGGCTTCTTCCTCAACAACCAGCTGACCGACTTCAACTTCGCGCCGACCGACAAGGACGGCCTGCCCGGCGCCAACGCCGTGGCCGGCGGCAAGCGTCCGCGCTCGTCGATGTCGCCGGTGGTGGTGCTGGACAAGAAGGGCAAGTTCCTGGCCGCCGTCGGCTCGCCGGGCGGCTCGGCCATCCTGTCCTACAATCTGAAGGCCATGGTCGGGGTGTTCGACTGGGGCCTGTCGATGCAGGACGCCGTGGCCCTGCCCAACCTGGTGGCGCGCGGCGACGTGTTCTCGGGCGAGGTGAACCGCTTCGGCCCCGAACTGACCGCCGCCCTGCAGGCGCGCGGCGTTATGGTCAAGGAAGGCCAGAACGAGAATTCGGGCCTGCACGGCGTGATCGTGCGCGCCGGCGGCAAGCTGGAAGGCGGCGCGGATCCGCGCCGCGAGGGCGTGGCCAAAGGTTTGGAGTAGTTTCGGTAGATCCGGGGAGGTGGCCCGGAGGGCCGGAGGGGGTAGCGCCGGCGCTGCCCCCCTCAGTCGCTCCGCGACAGCTCCCCCAGAGGGGGAGCATCTTC
>NZ_JBFTJR010000121.1:0-3243 GCF_056395525.1 Caulobacter sp. 10L414 | reverse complement strand
AACGACGCGGCGGAGCGGTCGACGAAGCCGAAACGCTAAACAAACCTACGGTCCCCGGGCTCCGCCCGGCCGCTCCGCGCCTCCCCGACCTAACGCGTGCGAACGCGGGAGCACGAGAACCYRTGCCCAMCCCTCAAGGAACCTCCCCCYSTGGGGGAGGCGATCGCGCAGCGATCGGTGGGGGGAGTGACTGCGAAACCGGCCGCCGCCTCGAAAGCTGAAACCGGCCCCCCGCCGGCCTTCGGCCGCCCCCCCCACAGGGGGAGGTTCGCCGATCAAGACCCTCCCCCTGAAGGGGGAGCATCTGGACGAAGGGCCGGAGGGGGCCAGCGCCGCCCTGAAAAGCCAAAGAAACCGCCCTTCCCGCTGCTCGCCATCTTGACACCGGCGTCACCCACGGCCATTTGCCGACTCAAGGATTTGCCACGCAGCTGATTTGACATCGATCGGGCCGCCAACGCACAGCGCGCGCCCTCTTTGAAACAGGATGTCATCCTCGCAGCGCCAGGTCCCAGCGGTCGTCGGTCGAAAGATCGACGTTCATGAACGCCGCGCTCGAAGCCGCCGCCCTCCGCCCAGTTCGTGCGGAGCGTTACCCCGTGGCGTTTCGTGCGTTAGTTCACAGAACGTCGAAAAAATTTTCGCCGATCCTGCTGGAAACCTGAAGCGCCTGCGCAGCGGGGTCCTAACCCTTGAGGAAGCAGTCGCCGCCCCGAACTCGCGAGGATCCGCGGAAGGCCGGCGACATGTTGAGGCATTCTCGGCCCGTCCCCCGCCGCAAAGGGGACGGCGCCGAATTCGGAGAGCTTGATGAGCAACAATTCCACGGCCGAGACCGAAGCGCCCGAAGCCACCGGTGGTGATGGTCCGCTCCTCGACCTGACCGACGCCGGCGTAAAGAAGTTCATCAAACAGGCGAAGGCCCGCGGCTACGTCACGATGGACGAGCTGAACAAGGTGCTGCCGTCGGAAGAAGTCAGCCCCGACGCCATCGAAGACACGCTGGCCATGCTCAGCGAGATGGGCGTCAACGTCGTCGAGGCCGAGGAAGACGCCGAGAACGCCGAGGGCGGCGAAGTCGCCACGCGCGACGAGAGCACCGCGGTCATCACCAGCGACAAGCCGGCCGCCTACGACCGCACCGACGACCCCGTGCGCATGTACCTGCGCGAGATGGGCTCGGTCGAACTGCTGAGCCGCGAGGGCGAAATCGCCATCGCCAAGCGCATCGAGGCCGGCCGCGACACGATGATCCGCGGCCTGTGCGAAAGCGCCCTGACCTTCGAAGCCATCATGGTGTGGCGCGAGGAGCTCTCGACCGGCCGCATCCTGCTGCGTGAAGTCATCGACCTGGAAGGCACCTACGCCGCGATCAACGGCGGCGCGGCCCAGCCCGCGGCCGAAGACGACGACGGCGAACCGGCCGAGCCGGTCGACCAGGAAGCCGGCGAAGCCAAGCCCGAGGGCGAAGGCGACGACGAAGACGACTTCGACGACGGCGCCGGCCCGACCGTCAGCGCCATGGAAGGCGAGCTGCGCGAAGGCGTGATGGCCATCCTCGACGCCATCGCCAGCGAGTTCGAGACCTTCCGCAAGCTGCAGGACAAGCTGGTCGGCAGCCGCCTGAAGGGCCAGGATCTGAGCGACGCCGACCGCAAGGCCTATGAGGGCCTGTCGGCGACGATCATCCAGCACCTCAAGACGCTGAAGCTGAACAACAACCGCATCGAGGCGCTGGTCGAGCAGCTCTATGCGATCAACAAGCGCCTGATCGGTCTGGAAGGCCGCCTGCTGCGCCTGGCCGACAGCTACGGCATCAGCCGCGCCGAGTTCCTCAAGGCCTATTTCGGCTCCGAGCTGAACCCGACCTGGACCGAACAGGTCAAGGGCATGGGCGTGCGCTGGACCAAGTTCGTCGAGAACGACACCAGCTCGGTCAGCGACATCCGTCAGGAAATCGCCGCCCTGGCCACCGAGACCGGCGTGCCGATCGACGACTATCGCCGCATCGTCCAGACCGTGCAGAAGGGCGAGCGCGAGGCCCGTCAGGCCAAGAAGGAAATGGTCGAGGCCAACCTGCGCCTCGTGATCTCGATCGCCAAGAAGTACACCAACCGCGGCCTGCAGTTCCTGGACCTGATCCAGGAAGGCAACATCGGCCTGATGAAGGCCGTCGACAAGTTCGAGTACCGCCGCGGCTACAAGTTCTCGACCTACGCCACCTGGTGGATCCGTCAGGCCATCACCCGCTCGATCGCCGACCAGGCGCGGACCATCCGCATCCCGGTCCACATGATCGAGACGATCAACAAGATCGTCCGCACCAGCCGCCAGATGCTGCACGAGATCGGCCGCGAGCCGACCCCGGAAGAGCTGGCCGAAAAGCTGGCCATGCCGCTGGAAAAGGTGCGCAAGGTCCTGAAGATCGCCAAGGAGCCGATCTCGCTCGAAACGCCGATCGGCGACGAGGAAGACAGCCACCTGGGCGACTTCATCGAGGACAAGAACGCCGTCCTGCCGATCGACGCGGCCATCCAGTCGAACCTGCGGGAAACCACCACCCGCGTGCTGGCCTCGCTGACCCCACGTGAAGAGCGCGTGCTGCGCATGCGCTTCGGCATCGGCATGAACACCGACCACACGCTGGAAGAAGTCGGCCAGCAGTTCTCGGTGACCCGCGAACGCATCCGTCAGATCGAGGCCAAGGCCCTGCGCAAGCTCAAGCACCCGAGCCGCTCGCGCAAGCTGCGCAGCTTYCTCGACAGCTGATCGGCTGCAGGACCAGACAAGACGAAGGCGGCGTCCGCAAGGACGCCGCCTTTTTCTTTGGGCCCGCCGAAGAAGAGGGGCGACCGAAGCCGCCCCCCGAAGTTCGACGCAGAACGCCGGCTCAGTTGTTGCCGGTCTTGACGTCGGCCGAGCCCGCGCCATTGGCCGAACCCGAGACGCCGCTGCGCGAGGCCGAGCCCGACAGGCCCAGCGAGCCGGACTGGCCGGCGCCGCCCTTGCTGGTCGAGGCGCTGGACGAGCCCGAACCGCCGGCCGAGCCCGAGGCGCCGTCACGGCTGATCGAGCCGCCGCCGGTCAGGGCGCCGTCGCCGGTCGCGTTGGTCGAGGCGGCCGCGTCGCGGGCCGAGCCGGCGGCGTTGCGGGAGACGCCCGTGGCGCGACTGGCCGCGCCCGTGGCCCGATCACGCGCCGAACCGGCCGCGCCCTGGGCGCGGGAAGCCGCGTTCGAGGCGG
>NZ_JBFTJR010000120.1:0-3685 GCF_056395525.1 Caulobacter sp. 10L414 | reverse complement strand
CCTCCCCCAGAGGGGGAGGATCTACCGAGCAGATGCTCCCCCTCTGGGGGAGCTGTCGGCGAAGCCGACTGAGGGGGTCAGCCCCCCGGGCCCTTCTCGAAATACTTGAAGTAGGCGCTGTCGGGCGACAGGACGAAGGTGGTGTCGCCCCTGCCCATCGACTGCTCGTAGGCCTGCATCGAGCGGTAGAAGGCGGCGAAGGACGGGTCGCGGCCGAAGCTGGAGGCGAACAGCTGGGCGCGCTGGGCGTCGGCTTCGCCTCGGATCTTCTCGGCTTCCTCGTAGGCGGTGGCGACGATCTCGCGGCGCTGCTGGTCGCCGATGGCGCGCAGCTCGGCGGCCTCCTGCTTGCGGGCGGTCTGCATCCGCTCGTAGACGGCCTGCTGGTTGGGCTGGGGCAGGTCGGCGCGCTTGATGCGCACGTCGATGATCTGGATCCCGAGGTTCGAGGCCTTGACCTGGCGGGCCACCTCGTCGCGGATCGCGGCCATGATCTGGGCGCGCTTGCCGGCGATCACGTCGCCGGAGTCGGCGCGACCGATCTGCTCGCGCAGGGCGGCGTTGACGATGCGGTCCAGGCGGTCGCGGGCCACGGTCTCGCTGCCCAGCGCCCGAAAGAACTGGCGCGTGTCGGAGATGCGGTAGCGGACGAAGGCGTCGACCACCAGCTTCTGCTGGTCGGCGGCGGTGACTTCCTCCTGGTTGGCCGACAGGTCGATGTTGCGCTTGTCGAAGCGCAGCACGTTGTCGATCGGCGACTTCAGGTGCAGGCCGGGCGAGGTGACCACGGCCACCGGATCGCCGAAGCGCACCACCAGGGCCTGCTGGCGCTGGTCGACCTTGTAGACCGTGGTGCTGACCAGGATCAGCGCGCCCACCGCGGCGACGCCGACGGCGATCAGGGGCGTGTTGTTGGCGGGACGGCTCATCGGGCGGCTCCGTCGGTGGCGGCAGGGGCGGCGGCGGCCGGCGGGGCGACGGACCTCGCCCGGAAGGTGTCCGACGGCAGGATCACAGGAGCGTTGGCGCCCTTGTTGTCGACGATCACCTTGTTGGAGTTGGCCAGCACCCGCTGCATGGTCTCGATGTAGAGGCGCTCGCGCGTCACGGCCGGGGCCAGCTTGTACTGGTCGTAGACCTGGTTGAAACGGGCCGCGTCGCCCGCGGCCTCGCGCACCACCTGCTCGCGATAGCCCTTGGCCTGCTGGATCACCTGGGCGGCTTCGCCGCGGGCGACATTGGCGGCCGACTGGGCGTTCTGGGCCGCGCGCTGCACGTCGCGGAAGGCGTCGACGACCGGCTCGGGGGCGTTGGCCACCTGGATGCGGACGCCCTCGATATGGACGCCGATGTCGTAGCGATCGAGCACCCGCTGCATCAGGATGCGGGTCTGGGCCTCGACCTCGCCGCGGCCGTTGGTGAGGATCGGGGTGAGGGCGGTCTTGCCGACCACCTCGCGCATGGCGCTTTCGGCCACGTCCTTGAGCACGACGTTGGGCTCGCGCACGTTGAACACGTACTTGCCGGCGTCGGACACGCGCCACTGAACGGTGAACGACAGGTCGACGATGTTCTCGTCGCCGGTCAGCATCAGGCGCTCGGCGGGCACCTCGGCGCCCGGGACGCCGCCGATGTCGAGCGTCTGGATCGAGGTGACGGGCACGCGCTGCACGGCCTCGACCGGCCAGGGCAGGTGATAGCGCAGGCCAGGATCGCTGGTGCGGCTGTAGGCGCCGAAGGTGATGACCACGCCCTGCTGGTTGGGCTGGACGACATAGGTCCCGGTCAGTAGCCACAGGCCGACCACGGCCCCGGCGCCCAGCACGATCGCCTTGCCGCGGCCGGGGCCGCCGAAGGTTCCGCGCAGGCGCTCGGTGACGCGCTCGACCAGCTCGCTGACGTCGATCGGAGGCGGCGGAACGCCAGGCGGACCGGAGGGGCGGCGGCCGGGGTCGGACTTGTTCCGCCCACCGTCGTTCTTGTCGTCGCCCGGCGGGGGCGATCCCCAGGGGCCGGGTCCGGCGTTGTCGTTCCAGGGCATGGGCGGCGCTATCTTCCCGTCGCTCGTTCTTGCGGATGGCGGGGTTGTAAAAGCCCCCCCGTACGCGGATATGAGGACCCCCGCACGACAAGGCAAGACAAAGACGTGACCGCGAGCCCTTCCGCCACCCCCGACGACGCCCGCGAGGCCCTCGACCGCATCGAGGATCCGGCCACCGGCCTTGGCCTGGTGAAGGCCGGCCTGGTGCAGGGACTGGTGGTGCGCGAAGGCAAGGCCGGCTTCGTGCTGGAGGTTCCGGCCGCGCGCGTCGGCGGCTACGGACCGGTGCGCGAGGCGGCCGAAAAGGCCCTGGCGGCGCTGCCGGGGATCACCCGCGCCCAGGTGGTGCTGACCGCCCAGGCGGCCGCCGAGACCACCCGGGTGCGCAAGGGCGCCCGCGTCGCCGACGACCCGCAGGCCCAGGTCGGTCCGCCGCCGGCCTCCGAAAAGCCCGCCCACGTGCGCCACGTCATCGCCGTGGCCTCGGGCAAGGGCGGGGTGGGCAAGTCGACGGTCTCGACCAACCTGGCCTGCGCCCTGGCGGGGCTGGGGCTGAAGGTGGGCCTGCTGGATGCCGACATCTACGGCCCGTCGGCCCCGCGCATGATGGGCGTCGAGGGCGAGCCGACCTTCGAGGACAAGAAGCTGCTGCCGATGCAGGCGCACGGCGTGAAGCTGATGTCGATCGGCTTCATGGTCGACGAGGGCAGGGCGATGATCTGGCGCGGGCCGATGGCCTCGTCGGCGGTGCGCCAGCTGATCCACGACGTGGCCTGGGGAACCGAGGACGAGCCGCTGGACGTGCTGGTCGTCGACCTGCCGCCGGGCACCGGCGACATCCACCTGACCCTGGTGCAGAAGCTGCGCATCGACGGCGTGGTGCTGGTCACCACCCCGCAGGAGATCGCCCTGATCGACGCGCGCCGGGCCGCGGCGATGTTCGCCAAGACCGCGACGCCGATCCTGGGCCTGATCGAGAACATGGCCTTCTTCGCCGACCCGGCGACGGGCGGGCCGATCCCGATCTTCGGCTCGGGCGGCGGCGTGGCCGAGGCCCAGGCGCTGGGCACGCCGGTGCTGGCCCAGGTGCCGATCGAGATGAGCGTGCGCGAAGCCGGCGACGCAGGGCGGCCCGCGGTGCTGGCCGCGCCCGAAAGCGCCGCCGCCAAGGCTTTCGTCGATGCGGCCAGCGCGGTGTGGAAGAGCATTTCGCACTAGGGTGAGGATGTTGTTCCTGGAGGGGGATGAGGGGTCTTAACGCCGGCGCTGACCCCCTCCGGCCCTCCGGGCCACCTCCCCCAGAGGGGGGGTGGTCTTGATCGGCGAACCTCCCCCACGGGGGAGGCGGCCGAAGGCCGGTGGGGGGCCGGTTTCAGCTTTCGAGACGGCGGGTGGGTTCGCAGTCGCTCCCCCCACCGATCGCTGCGCGATCGCCTCCCCCACAGGGGGAGGTTCCTTGAGGGTTGGGCACAGGTTCTCGGTCTCCCGCGCCAAAGCGCGTTAGGTCGGGGAGGCGCGGAGCGGCCGGGCGGAGCCCGGGGACCGTGTGTTTGTTTAGCGTTTCGGCTTCGTCGACCGCTCCGCCGCGTCGTTATTCCGGAGGGCCGGAGGCGCGGGTGCTGTTTCAACCCTGGACCCGGCTGT
>NZ_JBFTJR010000119.1:0-5806 GCF_056395525.1 Caulobacter sp. 10L414 | reverse complement strand
GCCACGCCGATGGCGAAGAGAAGGCCCAGATTGGCGAAGATCGCCTCGCCGGCCGCGGCGATGAAGGGGATGTTCAGAAGATCCGGCTGGCCAAAGCGCAGCAGAAGGCCCGCCACCGGCAGCACCGCGATCGGCAGCATCAGGGCCCGGCCCAGCGGCTGGAGSATTTCGAGCGGAGACTTCATCGGCTCAAACTCCGAAGGACTTGATGAGGTCGCGGACCGCCTCGGGCGAGGCCTGGTCCAGGGTCTTGGCGGCAAGCGCGCGGCAGGCGGCAAGCTCAAGGCCCCGCACCCGGGCCTTCACCTCCGGCACGATGGCGGCGGTGGCCGAAAGCTCGGTCACCCCCAGGCCCAGCAGCACCGGCACGGCGGCCAGGTCCGAAGCCAGCCCCCCGCAGACGCCSACCCAGCGGCCGTGCCTGGCCGCGCCCCTGCAGGTCTGGTCGATCATCCGCAGCACCGCCGGRTGCAAGGCGTCGATGCGGGCGGCCAGTTCGGGATTACCCCGGTCCATGGCCAGCACGTATTGGGTCAGATCATTGGTGCCGACSGASAGRAAGTCGGCCTCGGCGGCGATCAGGTCGGCGGTCACCGCGGCGGCCGGGGTCTCGATCATCACCCCAAGCTCGACGGCYTGCGTGATCCCCATCTCGCGCTTGGCCTCGTCCAGCACCGCGCGCACGGCGCGAAGCTCGGACAAGGACCCCACCATCGGGACCATGATCCTGCACTGGCCCAGCGGGGCCACCCGCAGGATGGCGCGGATCTGGGTCTTCAGCAGRTGSGGCCGCCACAGGCTGACCCGCACSCCGCGCAGGCCAAGCGCCGGGTTCTCCTCGGCCGGGATCGGCAGRTASGGGGCGGCCTTGTCGCCGCCGACGTCGAGCGTGCGCACGATCAGCGGCCGGCCCTCCAGGGCCGCAGCGACGGCCTGGTACTGGCGGGCCTGCTCGTCCTCGTCGGGCGGGGTCTCGCGCTCGAGGAACAGGAACTCGGTGCGCAGCAGGCCCGAGCCCTCGGCCCCATTGGCCACGGCGGCCAGGGCGTCCTTCTCCGAGCCGACATTGGCGAACACCTCGATGCGCGTCCCACAGGCCGTGCGGCTTTCCTGGTGGGCGGCGGCCTTGGCCGCGGCGCGGGCCTCRTGGCGGACGGCGATGGCGCTCTGGGCCTGCGCCAGGGCCTCCGCGTCCGGGGCCACGCGCAGCTTGCCGCCCTCGGCGTCGAGGATCAGGGCCGTGCCGTCGGCGATGTCGAGGACCCCCTCGCCCACCGCCACCAGGGCCGGCAGGCCCATGGCCGCGGCCAGGATGGCCACGTGCGAGGTGGGYCCGCCGCGGGCGGTGGCGAARCCGGCCGCCTGGCCAGGATCCACCCCCATCAGCTGCGAGGGCAGAAGCTCGTCGGCCAGCAGGATCGCSCCGGCCGGCAGGGCCCGGGCGGTCTCCTCCTCGCCGGCCAGCGCCCGCAGCACCTGGCGCTCCAGGTCGATCAGATCATCGACGCGCTCGGCCAGGCGGCGGTCGCCCAGGCCCCGCAGGGCCTCGACATAGCCGCCGACGGCCCGCCGCCAGGCAAAGCCGGCGCTCTTGCCCTCGCCGATCAGCCTGCGCGCCGCCGCCGTCAGTTCGGGATCGTCCAGGAAGGCCAGGTGCGCGCCGAGGATGGCCTTGCGGGCCGCGTCCCCGCTCGCGGCCGAGGCCTCGATGCGGGCCTGGACCACGCAGAGCGCGTCCTCCAGGGCGGCCAGCTCGGCGCTGGCCCCGGACCCGGCCTCGACGACCGCGATCTCCTCGGCCACCAGCCGCACCGCCTGGCCGATGGCCAGGCCCGGCGCGGCCAGCACCCCGCGCAGCACGCCCGGCTCGGCCGGTTCGGCAGGGATGGCTACGGCGGCGACGGGCGCKGCTTCGACGACGGGGTGCGCGGCGACCTCGCCGGCCCGTTCACCCATGCCGCTCTCGATCAGCTCGGCGATCGCCGCGACGGCGTCTTGCGCGTCGGGGCCCGAGGCGGCGACGGTGATGCGATCATGCAGGCGGATGGCCAGCGACATCACGCCCACCGGGCTCTTGGCGCTGGCGCGGCGGTTGACGGCGACCAGCGCGACTTCGGCGGCGAACTTGCGGGCGGCCTCGGCGATGCGGGCCGCCGGGCGGGCGTGGATGCCGTGCGCCAGCGGCACGACCACCTCGCGGACGACCTCGGCGCCCTCGCCCGTCTCCGCGACCGCCGCCCCGCCGATCGGCGTCAGCTCCATCAGGAAGCCGCCGACCCCGGTCTCGTGGTCCTGGGCCCGGCGCACGATCGAAAASGCCTCGGGATTGGTGACCACGATCGGGGTGATCAGGCTCTTGGCCTTGCGGGCCAGCARGTCCAGATCAAAGCCGATCAGCGCCTGCCCCGCCTTCACCGCCTGGCCCTCGGCSACGTGGACGCTGAAGCCCTCGCCGTCCAGSGCCACCGTCTCCAGACCCACATGCATCAGGATCTCGGCCCCGTTGCCCGCCCGCAGCGTCACCGCGTGCCGCGCCCGATGCACCGAGATCACCCGCCCGTCGCACGGCGCATGCAGCACCGAACCCGTCGGATCGATCGCCAGACCATCCCCCAGCATACGCTCGGCGAACACCGCGTCCGGCGTCTCCTCCAGGGACGCTACCCAGCCTTGGAGGGGCGCGCTCAGCAGGAGGCCTCCGGAAGACGCCACGTCCATGACGTGTCGCCCAGGGCCGGCTCGCGGGGCGCTTGCAAGGGATGACTGATGGCTGGGCATAGATGCCATTTTAATACCATTCCAAAAACTCTCACCCCGACGKAGAGCCGAAAACCGTTTGACACAAAAGCGGTTTATCGCCCTGTTGCGATTTATCGGACCAAATCGGCCGACAAAAGAGGACTTAGATTGGTATGTATGCAATGAGCTGCTCCGAAACGCGGCGCCAAGCTCGACCTCTGGTGGGAAACTAACCCATGTTGCTCTCCGAACGCCTCGGTCCGATCGAAACCGCCTCGTCCGCCCCGCTCTACCTGCAGCTCCAGAAGGCCCTGCGCGAGGCGATACAGCACAAGGTGCTGACGCCGGAAGACGCGCTGCCGCCCGAGCGCGACATGGCCGAGGACTTCAACGTCTCGCGCATCACCGTGCGCAAGGCCCTGGAGGGCCTCGTCCATGAAGGCCTGCTGACGCGCCGCCAGGGCGCGGGCACCTTCGTCGCCGCCCGCGTGGAGAAGAACTTCTCGAAGCTGACCTGCTTCACCGAGGACATGATCTCGCGCGGCCGCAGCCCGCACAGCGAGTGGCTGGCCCGCATGGAAGGCGCGGTCACGCCCGAGGAATCGCTGACGCTGGGCCTGTCGCCCAGCACGCCCGTCTATCGCTTTCACCGCATCCGCTACGCCGACGGCGCGCCGATGGCGGTGGAATACTCGACGATCGCCGCCTTCGCCCTTCGAGCGGCGCGGCTTCCTCAAGGACGGCCGGGCGGTGGAAGTCACCCAGTCCTACTACCGCGGCGACACCTACGACTTCGTGGCCGAACTGAACGACCCCGCCTGATTTCCTGATCACCCCGAGTATCGGAGTACAGCCCGTGACGGCGCTGCCCCATTCCCATTTCCAGCCCCTCGTCGCCGAAGCCACCGGCATGTTCCAGGAGGCGGGCGAGGCCGCGCGCCTGGTGGCGCGGCAGGTGGCGGCCAATGCGCGGGTCGCCGCAGCGATCGGCGAGCGGCTGCGGGCCAGCCCGCCCAGGGCCGTCGTCACCTGCGCGCGCGGCTCCAGCGACCATGCGGCCACCTTCGCCAAGTACCTGATCGAGACCCGAACCGGCGTGCTGACCTCGTCGGCGGCGCTGTCGGTGTCGTCGGTCTACGCCGCCCAGCAGGACCTGGAGGGCGTGCTCTACGTGGCCATCTCGCAGTCGGGAAAGAGCCCCGACCTGCTGGCCGCCGTCGAGGCCGCCAAGCTGGGCGGCGCCTTCACCCTGGCCCTGGTCAACGACGAGACCTCGCCCCTGGCGGCCCTGGCCGACGCGGTGCTGCCGCTGCACGCGGGGCCGGAACTGAGCGTGGCGGCCACCAAGTCCTACATCGCCGCCCTGGCCGCCATCGTCCAGCTGGTCGCCGCCTGGACCCAGGACGACGAGCTGGCGGGCGCCCTAGAGGCCCTGCCGACCGCCCTGTCGGCGGCCTGGGAGCAGGACTGGAGCGCCGGGATCGAGGCCCTGCGCGAGGCGACCAACCTCTATGTGCTGGGCCGCGGCGTCGGCTTCGGGATCGCCCAGGAGGCGGCCCTGAAGTTCAAGGAGACCTGCGGCCTGCACGCCGAGGCCTTCAGCGCCGCCGAGGTGCTGCACGGCCCCATGGCCCTGGTCAAGGACGGCTTCCCGGCCCTGGTGCTGGCCCAGCACGACGAGACCTACGCGCCCACCCTGGCCATGGCCCAGGGCCTGGCCGAGCGCGGCGCGACCGTGCTGCTGGCCGGCGGGACCGCCAGCGGCGCGACCACCCTGCCGACAGTCCAGCCGACGGGCGCCGGCCATCCTGTGCTGGAGCCGATCCTGGCCGTGCAGAGCTTCTACCGCATGGCCGCGGGCCTGTCGGTGGCGCGCGGCTACGATCCCGACCGCCCGCCCCACCTCAACAAGGTGACCAAGACCGTCTGATGCCCGTCACCGCTCTCACCAACGCCGCCGTCATGACGCCCGCCGGCGTCGTCGACGGCCAGGCCCTGCTGATCGACGGGGCGACCATCGTCGGCCTGGTCGACCGCGCGCGGATCCCGGCCGGGGCCGTGGCCGAGGACCTGGCCGGCGGTCTGCTGGTTCCCGGCTTCATCGACACCCAGGTCAACGGCGGGGGCGGGGTGCTGTTCAACGACGCGCCGACGGTGGAGACCATCGCCGCCATCGGCGCGGCCCACCGCCCCTTCGGCGCCACCGGCTTCCTGCCCACCCTGATCAGCGACGACCTCGACGTCGTCGACGCGGCCATGCGGGCCACCGAGGACGCCATCGAGGCCGGCGTGCCCGGCGTGCTGGGCGTGCACATCGAGGGCCCGTTCCTCAACGAACAGCGCAAGGGCATCCACGACGCCGACAAGTTCCGCGTCCTCGACGAGGCGGCGGTCAGGCTGCTCTCCTCGCTGAGGCGCGGCAAGACCCTGGTCACCCTGGCCCCCGAGACCACCACCCCCGACATGGTGGCCCGCCTGGCGAAGGCCGGCGTCGTGGTCGCCGCCGGCCACACCAACGCAACTTACGAGACCGTCAAGGCCGCGCTGGCGGCCGGCCTCACCGGCTTCACCCACCTCTTCAACGCCATGTCGCCCCTGACCAGCCGCGCGCCCGGAACCGTCGGCGCGGCCCTGGAGAGCCAGGAGGCCTGGTGCGGGATCATCGTCGACGGCCGCCACGTCGACCCGGCCACGCTCCGTATCGCCCTGCGCACCCGCCCGCTGGACCGCTTCATGCTGGTCACCGACGCCATGCCCACCGTCGGCATGGCCGACAAGCGCTTCACCCTGCAGGGYCAGGCCATCACCGTGCAGGACGGCGTGTGCGTGGGCCCCGGCGGCACCCTGGCCGGCTCCGACCTCGACATGATCGGCGCCGTCCGCAACGCCGTCGACATGCTGGGCCTGTCGCTGGAAGAGGCCGTCATGACCGCCTCCAGCGCCCCCGCCGCCTTCCTGGGCCTTGCCGCCCAACGCGGAACCATCGCCCCCGGCATGGCCGCCGACCTCGTCCTCCTCGACGACCACCGCAACGTCGTCCGCACCTGGATCGACGGGCGCGGCTAGG
>NZ_JBFTJR010000118.1:0-3913 GCF_056395525.1 Caulobacter sp. 10L414 | reverse complement strand
CCCCCAGAGGGGGAGCATCTGACGCCCCCCTACTGCGGCCTTTGCATCAGCCGCTCGGCGCGGCGGCGCATGGCGGCGGCCAGTTGCAGCAGGGCCAGGGCCGAGGCCTCGTCGCGCTCGGCCGCGCGCATCGAGTAGACGCGGGCCAGCACCAGCAGCGCCTCGGCGCGATCCAGCCCCTCGGCGCCGAACATCTCGGCGATGGAGTTGTCGAGCTCGGCCAGCTGATCGTCGGTCAGCAGGTTCAGCAGGTCGTCGTCGGTCAGGTCTTCGGGCGTGGTGCTCATGTCCGCGCACCATAGCGGGAATCGTGGCGTCCAGGCGACCTGTCGATGAACGAAGCGCCGTTCACACGGACGAGCAAAGCGCCTAGGCTCGCGCCATGGACCGTCACGCTTCACTCGCAGCCATGTCCTCCATCGGCCGTCGCGGCCTCTATCGCGAGGTCGAGCCGTTCTCCTTCGGCTGGCTGCCCACCGGAAGCGCCCACGAGATCTATTACGAGGAATGCGGCGCGCCGCGCGGCAAGCCGGCGGTGATCCTGCACGGCGGCCCGGGCGGGGCGATCAACCCGACCATGCGGCGGTTCTTCGACCCGTCGCGCTGGCGCATGACCCTGTTCGACCAGCGCGGCTGCGGCCGCTCGCGGCCCAACGCCAGCCTCGACGACAACACCACCTGGAGCCTGATCGCCGACATCGAGCGGTTGCGCGAGCATCTAGGGATCGAGAAGTGGACCGTGTTCGGCGGCTCCTGGGGTTCGACCCTGGCCCTGGCCTACGCCATCAAGCATCCCGACCGGGTCGAGGGCCTGGTGCTGCGCGGCGTCTTCCTGCTGACCCGGAAGGAGCTGGCCTGGTTCTACCAGGACGGCGCCTCGATGCTGTTCCCCGACGCCTGGGAACGGTTCCTGGCCCCGATCCCGGTCGAGGAGCGCGGCGACCTGATGGCCGCCTATCACAGGCGCCTCGTCCATCCCGACCGCCGCGTCCAGGCCGAGGCCGCCAACGCCTGGAGCCAGTGGGAGGGCGACACCATCTCGCTGCGCGGCCCCGAGGCCCGGCCGCCGAAGTTCAACGAGGAAGACTTCGCCATCGCCTTCGCGCGGATCGAGAGCCACTTCTTCGTCAACGACGGCTTCTTCCCCGAGGACGGCTGGATCCTCAACAACATCGACACGATCCGGCATATCCCGGCCTGGATCGTCCAGGGCCGCTTCGACGTGGTCACGCCCCTGGCCAGCGCCTGGGCCCTGCACCGCGCCTGGCCCTCGGCCCATTTCGAGATCGTCTGGGACGCCGGCCACGCCTCGACCGAACCCGGCGTCATCGACGGCCTGATCCGCGCCACCGAGGCGGCGTACGGACGCTAGGCCGCCTCGCCGATCAGCTCGCACACGTCGATCGCCTTGCAGCCGGCCGCAGCGGCCGCCTGCAAGCCCTGGATGCTGTCCTCGAACACCAGGCAGTCCTCCGGCGCCACGCCCAGCCGGCGCGCGGCTTCCAGGAAGAGGTCCGGGGCCGGCTTGGCCGCCGCCACGTCCTCGACCGTGACGATGGCGTCGAACAATACGTCCAGTCCGCGCGACTTCAGGCTCAGCCGCACGAAGTCGGACGGACCGCTGGAGGCCACCGCCATGGGCAGGCGGCCGTGGAACTGGCGGGCGATGGCGGTGACGGCCTCGATCTCGGCCAGGCTGTCGATCCCGGCGCTGTAGGCGGCCCAGACCGCCTTCATCACCTGCCCCCGGTCCAGCGTCTGGCCGACCTCCCGCTCGAAGGCGTCCATCAGCATGTCGCCGGAAAAGCCGCCCCGCTCCAGGTACCAGGACGCCTCCATCGCATGCCCCGTGGACCTCAGGCCCGCCGGCCAGGCGACGGCGTAGAGGCCCAGGCTGTCGACCAGGGTGCCGTCGCAATCGAAGATCAGGGCCTTGGTGTCGGGGAAACGCGCGTTGATCACTGGATGTCCCGGTTGCGGCCGCGCGGGGAGGAGCGCGGCGCTTCTGGCGCGCGTCTATAGACGAGTCTTGCGGCGCCGTTGCGGCGCTGCGTCACCCGCGCAGCTGATGCCCGCGCCGGCGGATCGCCAGGCTCTCCCAGCCGCCGACCAGCACCAGCACGCCGGTGGTCAGCAGCGACAGCACGAGCGGCGAGACCAGCGGCGAGACGGGGACCAGCAGCAGCAGGGCCGCCATGCCCGCCCCGCGCGACGGCGACCAGATGCGGAACACCGCTCGCTTGAACAGCACACCGCCCAGCAGGAACAGCAGCGGCCCGCCGATCAGCGCGGCCGAGATCTTGGGGTCGGCGTGGCCCACCGGATGGTGGATCACCCACTCGTCGCCGACGGCGGCCACGATGATCCCCGCCACCGGCAGGAGGTGGCTGTAGGTGTAGGCGATGCGCGCCACCCGGCCAGGATCGTCCGAATGGCTGATCGCCTGGCTGGCGGCCTCGGCGGTGAACGAGAAATAGATCCACCACATGGCGATGCTGGCGGCGAACGACGAGGCGAACGAGATCGCCACCACGGGCGTCCACTCCAGCCCCGCGGCGGTGGCGCCCATCACCAGGATCGACTCGCCCAGGGCGATAATCGTGAACAGGGCGCAGCGCTCGGCCAGATGCGCGCCCTCCACCGTCCAGTCGGCGGTCTTGCTGCGGCCAAGGCCCGGCGTCCAGAAGCCGGCGGCCGGCGAGGCGTACTCGATGGCGATGGCGGCGGCCCAGCAGGCCAGCCGCGCCTCGTCGTGCAGCAGGCCGCCGCTGATCCACAGCACGCCCGACACCGACAGCCAGGCGGTGATGCGCAGGAAGTTCAGCCGCAGCCCGCGGTCGTGACGCACGCTCCAGGCCGTGAACAGGCTGCGCCCCACCTGGATGCCCACATAGGCCAGGGCGAACAGCAGGCCCCGGCCCTCGAAGGCGGTGGGGATCGACATGGTCATCACCATGCCCGCGGCCATCACCAGGAACAGCATGATCTGGACGGGCGGCCGCTCGGGATCCAGCCAGTTGGTGACCCACGCGGTGTAGATCCAGGCCCACCAGACGGCCATCAGCAGCAGGCCGGTCTCGAGCAGGCCCATCAGGCTGGGGTGGCCGATCAGCCCGTGCGACAGCTGGGTGATCGCGAACACGAACACCAGGTCGAAGAACAGCTCCACATAGGTCACCCGCGCGTGGCCGCCCTCGCGGATCCGCAGCAGGCCGCCGCCCCTGGTCTTGCTCATGATCGCTCACGCCTTTCCGCCCGGAATCGAACCTCAGCCTAGAACGAATCCCCGGCTCGAACGCTATGTGGACATGAAGCCGCTCGACCTCTTGAAGACACGGGCCGCCATCGTCGGCCTCCCCGTCGCCCTGACCCTCGGCGCGATCGCCGGCGTCGCCATGCAGATCGGCCCGCAGGAGCCCGAGCCCCAGCCCTTCGCCGAGGCCCACGGCAGCCAGTACGCCGAGGCCGCGCCCATGGTCTGGCCCGCCGGCAAGGTTCCCGACTACGTCATCGGCCAGGATTTCCTGCGCCCGCCGGTCGACGAGGCCCCGGTCGTGCTGAGCTCGGCCGACATGGCGCAGATGGGCCTGATCGAACCCGCCAGCTACGAGCCCGAACCGACGGACGCCGACATCGTCTCGGCCTCGGGCGCCACCACCGCGATGCTCGACGACCAGCCGACCGCCCCCACCGAACCCGCCGACGCCCCGCGACGCAGCTTCGCCTCGACCTCGGGCGACATCCTCGACACGCGCTTGCCGGAAGAGGTGGTGGCCGGCCCGCCGGCGCAGCCCCCGGTCCCGACCGAAGTGGCGCTGCGCTACTAAACCGCTTCGCGGCCCCCTCAGTCGCTCCGCGACAGCTCCCCCAGAGGGGGAGCATCTTGGCGCTTCAAATCCTCCCCCTCTGGGGG
>NZ_JBFTJR010000117.1:0-4423 GCF_056395525.1 Caulobacter sp. 10L414 | reverse complement strand
GGGAGGAGCAATGAGCATCGCCTCTCTCCAGGCCGTCGAGGTCGACTATCCGCGCGGCCGGGCCCTGGGGCCGGTCGACCTGGCGCTGGCCGCCGGCGAGGTGGTGGCGCTGGTCGGGCCGTCGGGGTGCGGCAAGTCGACGGCGCTGCGACTGCTGGCCGGGCTGGAGCAGCCCACGCGCGGAACCGTGAGCCGCGCGGCCGGCAAGGGCGAGACCTCGGTGGTGTTCCAGGCCCCCACCCTGGCGCCGTGGATGAGCGCCGCGGCCAATGTCGCCCTGCCGCTGGAGCTGGCCGGCATGCAGAAGGCGCAGGCCCGGGCCAAGGCGCGCGAGGCCCTGGCCAAGGTCGGGCTGGACGGCGCCCAGGACGCCCGCCCCGCCCAGCTGTCGGGCGGCATGGCCATGCGGGCCTCGCTGGCCCGGGCGCTGGTCACGGCTCCGCGCCTGCTGCTGCTGGACGAGCCCTTCGCGGCCCTGGACGAGATCACCCGCCGCGCGCTGGCCGACGACGTGCTGGCCCTTTGCGAGGCGTTGTCGCCGGCCGTGGTGTTCGTCACCCACAATGTCGAGGAGGCCGTCTACATGGCCGGCCGCGTGGTGGTGCTGACGCCGGGACCGGGCGTAGTGGCCGGCGAGGTCGTGGTCGAGGGGCCGCTGGTGCGGCCGGCGGGGTTCCGCACCACCGCGGCGTTCCGCCAGACGGTGGAGGCGGTTTCCGCGCTGCTGGCGCGGCCCCCTCAGTCGGCTTCGCCGACAGCTCCCCCAGCGGGGGAGCATCCTGGCGCCGGTGCTTCCGGATCCTCCCCCGCTGGGGGAGGTGGCCCGAAGGGCCGGAGGAGGCTCGCACCATGACCCGCCGCCTCGCCCCCATCCTGTTCGTGGCCTTCCTGCTGGCCGCCTGGGAAGGCGCCTGCCGCGTGCTGCACGTGCCGGCCTACCTGCTGCCGGCCCCGTCGCAGATCGCCGGCGCGCTGGTCGAGGCCGGACCCCTGCTGGCGCTCAGCGCCTGGGGCACGCTGTCGACGGCGCTGGCGGGGCTGGCGCTGGCGGCGCTGGTCGCCCTGGCCCTGGCGTTCGGCGCGGCGCTGAGGCCGATCGTCGAGGACGCCTTCGCCCCCGTGGCGGCCGTGCTGCAGGTGACGCCGGTGATCGCCATAGCGCCGCTGGTGACCATCTGGGCCGGCATCGAGCATCCGGGCCGGGCGGTGACCGCGCTGGCCGCCGTGATCGCCTTCTTTCCGATCTATTCGGGCGCCGTCGCCGGGCTGAAGGCGGCCGACCCCGACCTGTCGCGCCTGTTCGACCTGCATGGCGCCAGCGGCTGGCAGCGGCTGTGGCGCCTGCGCCTGCCCTCGGCCCTGCCGGCGATCCTGGAGGGCCTGAAGGTGGCCGCGGGCCTCGCCCTGGTCGGCGCGGTGGCGGCCGAGTTCGTGGCCGGCTCGGGATCAAGCCAGGGCCTGGCCTGGCGGATGCTGGAAAGCTTCAACCGCCTGCAGACCGCGCGCGGCTTCGCGGCCCTGGCCGTGCTGGCGGCCATGGGCGTGGCCCTGCACGCGGCCCTCGGCGCGGCCGAGGCGCGGCTGCTGGCCTGGTGGCGGGGGCGGTAGGGAATTCCCTCTCTCCAACCTTGAAGCCCGTCATTCCCGCCCTCGTGGCGGGAAACCCTCTATCCACCGCAGGATCGGGAGGGGCGGCGCGCCGGGCGCGCCGCTTGCACTTCACATACGAGCTGAACCAGGGCTTCCCGCCACGAGGGCGGGAATGACGGGAAGAAAAGAAGAGGCTCCCGCCGTCCGGCCAAACGTCGCATCCCCGACCTTTCGCACGGCGCCGTTAGGCGGCGATTAAGCGGCTTCGGCTAAGGGTTGCAGACTGACAAGACTCCGTCCGGACCGGCATGCGCCTCGTTCTGTCCCTGCTGCTGCTCGCCAGCGTCGCCGTTCCGGCGCACGCCGACGACGTGCGCGAAAGCCGCTACGGGCCGCGCAGCCCGCGCGCCCAGGCCGCCGCCTCGGCCTATCGCGGGCCGATGCTGGGTTGGGCCGGCAAGGTGGAGGCGCCCGCAACGCCCGCTGCCGCCGATACCTCTTCCCGCGCCGCCGAACGCCCCGCGCCGATGGCCGCCTGGGCCGGCTACGCCAACGCCCCGCCTGCGCAGCAGGTCCAGCCGCCCCAGCCGCGCTACGTTCCGCAAGGCCCTGCGCAGCCCCAGCAGCCGCCGCAGCAGGGCGCCCTGCCGACCAGCCTCTACAGCCCGCCGGTCGCGTCCGCCCCGATCGCGCCCGCCGCGCCGCGCGTCTATCCGTCGAACGAACTGGCCGGCGGCCCCCCGCCCGTCCAGGCTCAGCCGCGCCCGGCCCCGGCCCCAGCGCAGGTCGCCGCCGCGCCGGCCTACGCCAATCCCCGCGCCGCCGAGGGCCTGGCGCCGCGCACCTATTCGGTCGGCCGGATGTTCGGCCTGACGCCGGACCAGATCGCCGCCCCCGGCCCGCCCAACACGGTGCTGATGGCGGTCGACCCGGCCGCCGTGGCCACCGCGCCCGCCGACGACGAGCCCCAGCACGGCTCGGCCGACTGGCTGGCGGAGGCCGCCCGGGACGCCGGCCGCGACACCTCGACCTCGGCGTCGCGCAAGAAGAAGACCACCGCCCAGGAGAGCGATTTCTGATGCTGCAATCGCGGCTGCATGACCTGATCGCCCTGGCCGACGAGCCGTCGAGCGCCAAGCGCCGCGAGCTGCTGCGGGGGGTGACCGACCTGTTCTTCACCGGCGACGACCACGGCGCGGTGGAGATGGGCCTGTTCGACCAGGTGATGGGCCAGCTGGCCGGCGAGATGGAAGAGGCCGTGCGCGTCGAGCTGGCCGAGCGCCTGGGCCAGTCGGCCACGCCGCCGCCCAGCCTGGTGCGCAACCTGGCCGCCGACAGCATCGCCGTGGCCCGCCCGATCCTGACCGGCGCGACCCCGCTGTCGGACGCTGACCTGCTGCACGTGGCCCAGACCCAGGGCCAGGAGCACCTGCGGGCGATCTCCAGCCGGGCGCACGTGCCCAGCGCCGTCTCCGACGCCATCGTCGCGCGCGGCGACGACGACACCCTGGGCGTGCTGATCCGCAACGAGGGCGCGCAGCTGTCGCGCCAGGCCCATGAGACGGTGGTCGACCGCGCCCAGGCCAACCCGGCCCTGCATGAGGCGGTGATCGACCGCCAGAGCCTGCCGATCGACCTGCTCAACGAGATGTACTTCGTGGCCGAGGCGCGGCTGCGCGACCGGATCATGGCCCGCAACGAAAGCGTCGACCCGGCGGTGCTGGAGGCGGCCCTGGCCGCCGGCCGCAACCGCCTGGCCGCCCGCGACGGCGCCCTGCCGGCCGACTATGACGGCGCCATGCACGAGCTTGGCCTGATCAAGGCCCGCGGGCGCATCACGCCCCAGGCCCTGGCCAGCATGCTGCGCGCCCGGCAGACGACCCTGTTCCTCTGCGCCCTGTCGGACATGGCCGACATCGACTTCCACACCGCCCGCAAGATCCTCGAGCGCAAGGAGCTCGACGGCCTGGCCGTGGTCTGCAGGGCGGCCGACTTCGACCGCGCCCTGTTCCTGACCTTCGCGCTGCTGATCCTGGACCCGTCCGACGAGGTGATGGGCAAGGCCAAGGCGTACGGCGAGCTCTACGCCGCCCTGCCCCGCGAAAGCGCCCTGCGCACCATCCGCTTCTGGCGCCTGCGCCGCACGACGGGCGCGGTGGCGGCGGCTTAAACACCCCTCTCCATTCCCTCACGACCGTCATCCCGGCCGTAGCGCGGAAAGCCGGGTGCTGGCGGCCGGCGCAGGGCGTCGGTGGGTGCCTAGGGTCTGGATTCAACTGATCCGCCCTACAGCCGAGCCTTTTCGACCACTTATGATCTTGTCATCCCGGCCGTAGCGAAGCGGAGCGCCGGGATCTCCCACCGTTTCCGAACCTGCAGACGTGGGGGATCCCGGCTCTACGGACCGCTGACGCGCTCCTTCGGCCGGGATGACAAGTCTCTTGGCCCTTTCAATTGAGTACGGCCGCCGGACGCTGAACCCTGGCGCGGCGCCCCGTCCCCTGGGTCCCGGATAAGCGCTGCGCGCTTTCCGGGATGACGAGCGGAGGTTTGCTTGCAGTCGCTGAAACCTCTCACCCTCCCGCGCCTGCGGCGCGGGCCCCTCCCTCTCTCGAAGAGAGAGGGATCAGGAGAACGAAAAAGGGGAGCGCCTTGCGACGCTCCCCCCTCCGGCCCTACGGGCCACCTCCCCCAGAGGGGGAGGATCGTTCGATCGAGCCCTAGAACTCTTCCCAGCTGTCCACCGCCAGGGCGGCCGAGCCTTGGCTGGCGAAGGCGGCGGCGCGGGCCTGGGCGGCGCGGGCGGGGCTGGCGGCCGGGCGCGAGGCCGGGG
>NZ_JBFTJR010000116.1:0-4881 GCF_056395525.1 Caulobacter sp. 10L414 | reverse complement strand
AGGGTCATCGCCAGAGCGCCGCCGCCTGCGTTTCTCTTTCCAAATCAACAATGTCAAAGACCAGAGCCGAAGCTCCGAGCCGCCTCCGTAACCGGGGAGCGGCCCCACCGTTTAGCGCCCGGTGTCGGCGGAGGCGRCTATCTAGCTAACCTCGAATTCYGTGTCAAATCGTTTTTTTCAAAACTTTCCGACCCAGTGCCGAACCAGGGAAATCCCCGGACCAGCGAGCCGGCAGCTTCTAAAGAAACCACCAAACCCTGTCAAGCAAATCTTTCCAAGAAAGTTCTACTCGACTTCTTCATCTGAACTTCCGAATTCTTGCGAACTCTTCGATCCCGATGATTGGGTCGGCGCTCCTACTGAAACAACCAAACCCAGTCAACCAACTCTTTTCAGAAACTTACCGAAGAACAAAAGCCCTCCAGAAGCAACAAAAGCGCCTCATCCCGAAGACCAGAGGTCGTCGGCAATCCAGCTGCCCGAGTCGATTGAGGCCGCGGAACTTAGCGATCCGGCGCTGGAAATGCAAGTCGAAACCTTCATTTCCGAGCGGCGGAGCGTGTCCCCCGCGGCGAGGTGCGGCTTCTAGACAGCCCCCTGCCCCGCCGCAACCCAATTTCGTCCGACCGCGCCGGTTAGCTGTGAGCGGATCTGTGCATGAAATCGCTGCCGGGCGCCCGGGCCTGGCCAAGCGGAACCGCTTGCGCACCCCGCCATGCAGCCTCCATAGAGCGCTCTATAAGGAGAGACGCCGCCGATGTTGTCCCAGAAAGCCCGCTACGCCCTGCGCGCCATGGTCGAACTGGCCCGCGCGGAAGAGCAGGTCACGGCCGGCGAACTAGCCCTGCGCGCCGACGCCCCCCGCAAGTTCCTCGAAGCCATCCTGCTGGGCCTGGCCCGCCACAAGCTGGTGACCAGCCGCCGCGGCAAGTTCGGCGGCTACCTGCTGGCCCGTCCGGCGGAGGAGATCAGCTTCGCCGAGATCATCCGCCTGGTCGACGGCCCGCTGGCCCTGGCCCCCTGCGTCAGCCGCACCGCCTTCCGCCGCTGCGAGGACTGCAGCGACCTGGCCACCTGCGCCCTGCGCGAGGCCCTGCTGCGGGCCCGCGACGCCACCGCCGCCGTGCTCGAGGGCTACAGCCTGGCCGACGCGGTCACCGGCCAGGGC
Organism: Caulobacter sp. 10L414; assembly: GCF_056395525.1. Taxonomy (NCBI): domain Bacteria; kingdom Pseudomonadati; phylum Pseudomonadota; class Alphaproteobacteria; order Caulobacterales; family Caulobacteraceae; genus Caulobacter; species Caulobacter sp. 10L414. The sequence continues at coordinate 3,713 of NZ_JBFTJR010000116.1, read as the reverse complement.
GCCGAACTGATCGGCTGATCCTCTCCTATAAGAGAGCGCGCATGAGAAAGGCCCGCCCTCGACGAGGACGAGCCTGCTTCCGCGCTCTCTACAAGAAGAGCGCCTTACCTCTTCGCGAAGATCCCGCCGTCAGCCGGCGGCGATATAGGCCTTCAGCCCGTCGGCCTCGGCCTGGGCTTCCTGGATCTTGTATTTCACCAGGTCGCCGATCGAGATGATGCCGACCAGGCGCCCGCCCTTGGCCACCGGCAGGTGGCGGATCCGGCGGTCGGTCATCTTGGCCAGCAGGTCGTCGACGCTTTCGTCGGGCTGGGCGAAGATCACGTCGCGCGTCATGCAGGCCGAGATCGGCTTGGCCAGCGCGGACGCGCCCTCCTTGGCGATCTGCCGCACGATGTCGCGTTCGGACAATATGCCGGCGATGGACTCGTCGGCTTCGAGCACCACCATGGCGCCGACCTTGCGGCTGTGCAGAAGCGCCGCGGCCGCGCCGACCGTTTCCTGTGGCGAGGCGGTGAACACCAGGTCGCCCTTGGTCTTCAGGATCTGAGACACCAACAAAACGCAATCCTCCCTGATCGCTCTTTTGCGTAACGAGGGTCTCGCAAACCCGCGCCCGGATCAATGGTGGAACGCCGGCCACCGCGACACGGCGCGCCCAATTGGCCGCACCCGGCGCGTTTAACCAATTCTGGATACCTTACCGCCTAGGATGACGTGTCCGGTTTTGGCACGGGGGTTGCTTGCAAGCCCCGGACAGACAGTCGCGGAGCCCGTCATGGCCTCAAAGAAGAACAACAAGCCCCTGGTTCGGGCCCTCGGCGCGGTCGCCGCCGTCGCCGGCGTGCTGATCCTGGACGCCGCCGCCCCGGCCATGGCCCAGAGCATGAGCAGCAACTCCGCGTCGTTCAACGCCGGCTACGGCCGCACCGCCGGCCAGGAAAACCACGTCGTCGACTATTCGACCCGCGACGCCAACGGCAATCGCGTCATCGTCGACGGCGTCATGCTGACCGGCAGCGACCAGAGCGTCTATTCCAGCCGCAGCTCGTCGGGCTCGCTCGACAGCTATTCGGGCGTGGGGAGCCTGGGCGGCTTCTCCGGCTCGACCGCGATCGGCAACAACCTGACGGTCATCACCCAGGGCAACAACAACACGGTGATCGTCAACTCCAACCAGGTCAACAACGGCAATGTCAGCGCCGGCGCGTCGACCAACGGCGGTGTCTCCAATGGCAACTAAGCGCGTCTTCCTGATGGTCGCGGCGGCCTGCACGGCGCTCAGCGCCTGCGGCGGCGGCGTGCCCAAGCGCCTGGACGCGGGCAACTACGCCCGCCCGATCGGCACCGCGCCGGTCACGGCCAACCCCACCCCCTATTCGACGGCGCTGAACTGCCTGGCGTCCTACGCCCGCCAGAACCGCGTCGCCGCCCCGCGCATCGCCGTGGGCCGCATCGCCGACTACACCGGCAAGGAAGAGTCCGACGGATCGGGCCGCAAGGTCACGCAAGGCGCCTCGCTGATGGCGATGACCGCCTTCGCCAAGGCCGGCATGCCGATGGTCGAGCGCTTCGACACCTCGGTCTCCGAACTGGAGCTGAAGTACGCCAACAACAAGCTGATCTCCGACCGCCCGGCCCCGACGCCGGACGCTCCGGCCGACTATCGCAAGATCGTCGCCGGCCAGGTCGCGGGCTCGGACTTCTACCTCGTCGGCGGCGTCACCGAGCTGAACTACAACATCCACTCGGCGGGCGCCGACCTCTATGGCGGCGACATCGACACCGACGGCCTGAAGGCCAACTTCAAGCGCCGGCTGTTCGTGATGAACATCGCCATGGACCTGCGCCTGATCAACAGCCGCACCCTGGTGGTGGAAGACGTCATCTCCTACCAGAAGCAGGTGATCGGCCGCGAAGTCAGCGCCGGCATCTTCGCCTTCGCCAACAACAACCTGTTCGACCTGTCGGCCGGCAAGGGCGCGCTGGAGCCGGTGCAGCTGGCCGTGCGCTCGCTGATCGAGCGTTCGGTCGTCGAGATGAGCGCCAACCTCTACGGCATGCCGGGTCCGCAAAGCTGCCTGCAGTCGGATCCCTTCGGGGCCGACACCGTCGGCGTCACGGGCGCCTTCACGCCCGCCTACAACAACCTGGGAAGCAACAATGCGCAGACCCGCGAAGATCCGTCTCGCTGGAACGATCGCAGCGATCCCTCTGTGCGTCGCGGCCGCTACTAGCGCCTTCGCCCAGGGCCAGGTTCTCAACGACCAGCTGAACCTGGGCGAGGTGTTCAGCGAGCAGACGCTGAACGTCGTCACCGTCGAGGAAGGCGTCAGCGCATCGACCGCCGCCACCGGCAACAATGTCGGCATCGCCGGCGCGCGCGTGGACGTCGACGCCACCTCCAACCAGGTCAACCAGGGCTCGGTCTACGGCCATACCGTGGTCAACGCTTCGGGCTCGATGGGCGACTCCAGCGTGGTGGCGACCCAGGCGGCCGGCAATTTCGGCAACGCCGGGGCGGAAGAAGCGACCTACCGCGGCTTCATGGTCCAGACCAACAGCGGCGCGGTCACCGCCCGCGGCCAGGTCGAGGGCGAGACCGCCCGGGCCGGCGACATCGCCGTCGACACCCAGGCCACCGGCAACACGCAAGGGCTGTGGCTGCAGAACGGCGCGGCCGGGGCGCGGATCAGCCAGGCCAATTCGGGCGACGTGATGGCCGACGGCGGCGCGATCGTGCAGTACGTCAGCGGAACCTCGACCGTGGCCGGCACGGCGGCGGGCAACCACATCGACATCGACGGCGCCAACCAGTCGGCCGCCCGCGTCATCACCGACCAGGGCAACACCTCCGACCTGGTGCAGGCCAGCAAGTTCACCGCCTACGGCAACGCCTACCTGACGCAGACCTCGACCTCGGCGGCGGGCAACAACCTCAACGCCACCAATGTCGGCCCGCTGCTGGACGTGGCCAACCACCAGTACAACACCGCCTATGTGCGCTCGCAGGCCGAGACCACGTCCTACCAGTTCGGCGCGGCCAACAGCAGCGCCTACGGCGTGGGCAACGCCGCGGTCGTCAGCAACACGGGCGCGGCCCTGGTGCTCGACAACGTCCAGACCAACGACGGCGGCGGCGTGGAAGTGATCGCCAGCGCCGAGGGCCACGACGGCTACGACATCGGCGCCCGCGCCACCGCGGTCGGCAACTCGGTCGGGGCCTATGTCTGCGGAACCTGCGGCGGCTCGATGACCAGCAGCAACACCCAGGTCAACAACGCCGACGTCTCCTCGCGCGCCACCACCACCGTCACCGGCTCAGCCCGCTCGATCACCAGCAGCGCCCGCGCCGTCGGCAACGACGCGGCCTTCTACGTGAAGTCGAACTAGGCGCCGGGATCCTCCCCCTGAAGGGGGAGCATCTTGAGGCGCCGAAGGGGATATAGCAGCGTGGATCCCCGGCGTTCAGCGAAAAGTCCTGAACGCGATCAACCACTTTCAACTTTCTCAGCCTCCCCAATCAGACGCGCTGAATCCGGCCGCATAGTCATCTGGTCCCGTCGCAGGGAGAGGGCGCAAGGATCCGGCCCGAAGCGGCGACGTGGATGCGATCGAGCGGGTTTAGAGGGCGGGGGACGTAAACCCGCCTATCGGTTGGTTCGCCTGTCATGAACCTCCGCCCGTCCAAGGGTCCGCGCCGCCGCGCCGCC
>NZ_JBFTJR010000115.1:0-5644 GCF_056395525.1 Caulobacter sp. 10L414 | reverse complement strand
CTCGAACGAGCCTTCGTCCAGCAAGAGATCGATCCGCTCGCGCGCCGTCAGCTTGCCCTTGGCATGCTGGCTCGCCACCCGCTTCTCGCCGCCCCCCGCTCGCGCCTGCTCGCGACGCCGCTCCAGCTCTTCCAGGATGTGTTGCAAGGTCTTCGGCTCCAAGCTGGGACTGGAACCAAAGGCGTAAAGAGCCCCGGCGGGGCTGGCAAGGCGCAGCCGTCAGGCGGCGCGAGGGCCAAACAGGATGATCCCCGCGCCGGCGAGGCACACGGCCATGCCGATCAGGTCCCAGCGGTCGGGGCGCACCTGCTCGACCGTCCGCATCCAGACGATGGACGACAGGATGTAGATGCCGCCGTAGGCCGCGAAGGCCCGGCCCGCCGCCTGCGCCTCGACGCGGGTCAGGAGCCAGGCGAAGGCGATCAGGGCCAGGACGCCGGGGATGGTCCACAGCGCCGAGCGCCCCTGCCGCAGCCAGGCCCAGAACGCGAAGCAGCCGCCGATCTCGCAGACCGCGGCCAGGACGTAGACCAGCGCGCTCCTCACCGGCCCGGCCTCATCGGCGAAGGGCGGCGAACCACCGCTCGAGAACGGCCGCCTCGATCGCCAGGTTGGCGGCGCGGGTGACGGCCTCGTGGTCGTCGCCCCACTGTTCGGCCTGGTAGATCTCGTCCAGGCGCGACAGGTCCAGAGCCTTCTGGCCAGTCACCCGCCCCGCGCGCACGGCCAGGGCCAGGACGGTGGAGCCGAACAGGCCGGCCGCATAGGCCACGCCCGCCAGCGAGAAGTCGTCCAGGCGCAGGGCCAGGGCCTCGACGGCGGCCAGGGTCGCCGGCGGCTGCGGGGCGTGGATGATCCCGGTCACCGGCTCCAGCGCCACGCCATGCTCGGCCTTGGCCCAGTCCAGCACCGCGCCCCACTCGCGCGCCTGGCGCTCGACCAGGGGCGTGGGGCCGTCGGCGCGGTAGCAGAGCAGATCCGAGCCGGCGTAGGCGGCGACCTCGCGGGCGACCTCGGCCCGCGTCTCGGCGATGCGGTCGATGGCGGTGAAGGCCAGGCGCGTGGCCGGCATGGCCGTGGAGTCGATGACCTTCTCCTGGGCCTCCCACTCGGCGGCCACGACCTGCGCCAGGGTCAGGGTCGGCAGGGCCAGCGGCTTCTTCTGCGGCGACTTGGGCGTGCGGCCGTCCAGCAGCACCGGATAGAGGCCGTCCTTGGCCTCGCCGGCGGTCGCGGCCTTGTAGAAGCGGCGCGGCTTTTCGATCAGGTCAGGCTTGTCGGACACGGGAACGGCTCATTTTCACGGAAGGCCGGCGACGGATTTCCGCAGCCTGCGCGTTGAATGGTCGATCGGACGCCATATCGCAAGGGAGAGCCCGGCTTGAGCCTGCCGTCCAAGGACATGATGGCCGCCATCGCCGCCACCCGCTTCGGGCTGGGCGCGCGGCCGGGCGAGATCGAGGCGGCGCGCGGCGACCCGCGCGGCTTCCTCGAAGGCCAGATCCGCCGCGAGGGCGCGGACCTGCCCAAGGACGACGGCGAGAGCGCGCCGACGCGCTACGCCGCCTTCGCCGACTACCGCCAGGAACGCCGCGCCGCCCGCCGCGAGACCAGGACGCCCGCGGCCGACGGCGACATGAAGCCGATCCCCGTGGTCGACGCCCCGCCCAACGCCAACATCCTGCGCGAGGCCCAGAAGGAGGCCCAGCGCTATCTGCGAGAGAAGACCAACGCCGACTTCCTGGCCCGCGCCCAGCTGGCCGCCGACACCGAGGCGGGCTTTCGCGAGCGCTGGGCGCTGTTCTTCGCCAACCATTTCACGGTGTCGTCCACCAAGCAGGCCACGGCCGTGGTGATCGGGCCGTTCGAGCGCGAGGCGATCCGGCCGCACGTGTTCGGCCGCTTCGAGGACCTGCTGGTCGCCTCCAGCACCCATCCGGCCATGCTGACCTATCTGGACCAGGCCCAGTCGATCGGTCCGGGCAGCCGGGCGGCGCAGTACGCCGCGCGCGGCGGCCGTCCCCGGCGCGTGGGGCTGAACGAGAACCTGGCGCGCGAGATCCTGGAACTGCACACCGTGGGCGTCGACGCCGGCTACAGCCAGGCCGACGTCACCGAGTTCGCCCGCGCCCTCACCGGCTTCAGCGTCGGCCGCGCCCAGGACCCCGACATCGGCGCCTTCGTCTTCCGCGCCAACGCCCATGAGCCCGGCGCCCGCGCGATCCTCGGCAAGGCCTTCGCCCAAGGCGGCCAGGACCAGGGGCTGGCGGTGCTGAAGACCCTGGCCGCCGACCCGCGCACCGCGCGCCACGTCTGCGGCAAGATCGCCCGCCACTTCGTCGCCGACGATCCGCCCCCCGCCCTTGTCGCGCGGCTGGAGAAGCGCTGGATCGAGACCGGCGGCCGGCTGGACGCGGTGGCCGGAGCGCTGATCGCCGCGCCCGAGGCCTGGGACCCGACGYCCATGAAGGTCAAGACGCCCTACGAGTTCACGATCTCGGCCTGGCGCGCGATCGGCGGACGCCCGGCGGCGTTCGAGCGGCTGAGCCCCATCCTGACCAGCCTGGGCCAGAAGCCGTTCTCGCCGCCCTCGCCCAAGGGCTGGCCCGACGAGGCCGGCGCCTGGGCCTCGCCCGACGGCCTGGTCAAGCGCATGCAGTGGACGCAAGGGTTCGCCGCCGCCGTGGCCGACGCGCGCGATCCCGACGCCCTGGCCCGCTCGGCCCTGGGCGCGCGCCTGGGCGAGCCGACCGCCCGCGCGGTGGCCCGCGCCGAGACCCGCCGCGAAGCCCTCGCCCTGCTGGTGATGAGTCCGGAGTTCCAACGCCGATGACCGATCGCGCCCTCTCCCCTTCCCGTCGCTCGTTTCTGGCGGCCGCCGCCAGCCTGGGCGTGTCGGTCAGCTTCGTCGGGCGCCAGGCCCAGGCCGCCGACGGAACCAAGAAGCTGGTCGTGGTGGTCTGCCGCGGCGGCATGGACGGCCTGTCGGTGGCTCCTCCCGTCGGCGACCCGGGCTATGCGGCGCTGCGCGGCGGCATCGCCATGAGCCCGGACAAGGCGCTGAAGCTCGACGACACCTTCGCCCTGCACCCGTCGCTGACCACCGTCCACGCCCTGGCCAGGCAAGGCCAGGCCCGCATCGCGCCGGCCATCGCCACGCCCGACCGCGCCCGCTCGCACTTCGAGGCCCAGGACGTGCTGGAGACCGGCGAGGCCAAGGTCTACGGCGCCGACAGCGGCTGGCTGAACCGCACGCTGGAGGTGATGGGACCGGGCAAGGTCGAGGCGCTGTCGGTGGGGACCACCGCCCCGCTGATCCTGCGCGGCAAGGTGCAGGCGGCCAGCTGGTCGCCCGGCAAGGGCCTGGACGAGGCCGCGCGCCTGCCCACCCTGCTGCAGGACCTCTACAAGGGCGACCCGCTGCTGGGCCCGGCCTTCGCCCGGGGCCTGGAGACCGAGGCCATGGCCCAGGCGGCGATGACGGCCCTGGCGCCGGCCCCGTCATCGCCCGCCATGGCCCAGTCCATGAACCCGCCCGCCATGAACCAGCCTGCCATGAACCAACCGGGAGGCCGTCCCGCCGACAACCGCCAGGGCCGCGAGGCCGCGCGCAAGCTGGGCTCGACCCTGGCCGGCTTCATGCGCCAGGCCGACGGCCCGCAGATCGCCGCCCTGTCGCTGGACGGCTTCGACACCCATGCCGGCCAGGTCGGCCAGATCGCCACGCGGCTGACCTATCTGGACGCCGTGCTGGGCGGCCTGCACGAGGGCCTGGGGCCCGAGTGGAAGAACACGGTGGTGGTGGCCGTGACGGAGTTTGGCCGCACCGCCAGGGTCAACGGCACGCAGGGCACCGACCACGGCACGGCCTCGACCGCCCTGCTGCTGGGCGGCGCGCTCAAGCGCGGCGGCATCGTCGGCGACTGGCCGACCCTGGCCGAGCCGGCCCTGTTCGAGAACCGCGACGTCGCGCCGACGCTGGACATGCGTGGCCTGTTCAAGGGCGTGCTGATCGACCACCTGGGCGTGGACCGGGCGGCGGTGGAAAAGAAGGTGTTCGCCGACAGCGCCGATGCGAAGGCGGTGACGGGGTTGGTATAGAGCCACCGCCCAAACCAAACACCCGTAAAATCCCCGCGAAAGCGGGGACCCAGGTGTTTTATCGTCGAGCGCCTTGGGTTTCAGAAAAAACCTGGGTCCCCGCTTTCGCGGGGATTGGACGGAAAAATATGTCCAGGTTTTCCCTCACCCCGGAACCGCGTCGAAGGCCATGGTCAGGCGGCGCGCCTCGCCGGTGAACGGCACGGTGCCGTGCCACATGTAGGACGGAAACAGCACCAGCGTGCCCGGCGCGGGCTTCACGGCGTGCTCGGCCGCGAGCCTGGGCAAAGTCACGCAGCCGGGCTGGCCGAACTTGATCCAGCCTTCGCGCCGCTCCGCATCGTCAACGCCCGGCGGCAGGTCGATGTAGAAGGCCGACGACACCCAGCCCTGCGGATGGACGTGGTCGGTATGGAAGCCGTTGGGCTTGAGGCTGACCGACCAGCCGCCCTGGACAACCGCCTTGCCCGTGCGGCGGATGCGCAAGGGGTCGCTTCCTTCGCCGAGCTCGGCGGCGTAGCGCTCGACGGTGGCCCGGGCGCAGGCGAAGAAGGCCTGGAAGATCGGCTCCTGCGAGGTGTGCAGCGACTGCACCTGGGCGCCGCCGCGCAGCGACTGCTGCAGCGGATGGGTCTCCAGGTCGTGCAGTTCGCCCAGACGCTTGCGAAGGTCGGCCAGGAAGCTGGAGAGGTCGCTCCAGCCTTCCGGCGTGGGCAGGATGTAGGGCCGTACGAAGGCGGCGTAGTCGTAGAGCGCGCCGTAGCGGGGGTCGCCGAGGATCCGCCAAGCCAGGGCCTGCAGCGACAGCGCATGCTGGTCGTAGGGAAAGGCCTGCAGCACCGACCCAGCCACCGACGAGGCGCCTGCGGCGTCGCCGACCGCCAGCAGGGCCTCGGCCAGGCTCTTGAGCACCGGCGCGGCGCCCGGCGCTGCTCGGGCTGCGGCCTGCGCATGGGCCAGTCCTTCGGCCGTCTCGCCAAGTTCGGCGGCGGCGTGGGCGGCGGTGACCAAAAGGTGCAGGTCGCCGGGATGGCGGCGCAGGCCCGCGCGCAGGGTGTCGAGCGCCTGGGGCAGACGGCCGGCGAACTCCTCGACCAGGGCCTGCACGTGCAGCAGGCGCGGGTCGGACTGCCGGGCCAGCGTGGCCTTCAGCGGCGCCAGGGCATGGTCGAGATCGGCGGTCCGCATCCAGCGCAGCTGGGCCAGATCGCGGTGGGCGTCGACGAAGGCCGGGCGGCGGGCGATCGCCTCCTGGAAGATCGTCTCGGCCTCGTCGTAGCGATGCTGGAACTGCACCGCGCGGGCCAGGACCAGCCAGGCCTCCGGCGCGTCGAGGCCCAGGGACATGGCCTTGCGCACCGCGGCCTCGGCCTGCGGCTGGCGGCCCAGGTCGCCGTTGGTGGCGGCCAGATTGTACCAGGTCAGGCGGTCCTGCGGCGCGCCGCGGGCGGCCCGCTCGTTGAACGGCAGGGCCTCGGCGTGCCGGCCCGCGCCCTTCAGCGCGGCGGCGTGCGCCACCAGCAGGCCGGGCATGGCGGTCGGC
>NZ_JBFTJR010000114.1:0-6311 GCF_056395525.1 Caulobacter sp. 10L414 | reverse complement strand
CAATAGATCCTCCCCCTCTGGGGGAGGTGGCCCGAAGGGCCGGAGGGGGTCAGCCCGCCGCGGCGGCCGCCATGTCGCGCCACGGGCGCGCTTCGCGGCGGAAGCGGGGGTGGGTCTTGGAGAGCCGCTTGTCGAGTTCGGCCAGGGCCTCGCGGGCCTCGGCCTTGCGGCCGCTCTCGCCCAGGAACACCGCATAGCGGGCCATGCCCTCGAAACCGGGCATGTKGGCGGCGGCCCAGCGCAGGGAGACGTCGGCCTCCTCGGTGCGGCCCAGCGCGGCCTGGGCGCGGCCCAGGGCCAGGGCGGTCTGCGGCGTGCGGCTCTTTTCGCCCTGCTGGCCCAGGGCCTCGAGCAGCGGCAGGGCCTCGGCGGCGCGGCCAAGCTCGATCAGGCTGTTGGCGCGGGCCAGCATCAGGGTCGGGTCGTCGGCATAGTGGCCCTGCAGGGCCTGGGCGTAGATCCGCTCGGCCTCCTCGTGCTTGCCAAGGCCGCTGGCGGCGACGGCCAGGCGCGAGAGGTTGGCGACGGTCGGGGCGTCCTCGGCCTCGCGGCTGGCTTCGCGATACTCACGGTGCGGGTCGAGCGCCTGGCGGGCGGCGGTCTTCATCTGCTGGGCCTTGGCCCCGCCCATGAACTCCGGCGCGATCACGGCCAGCAGATAGATTAGCGCGCCGATCCACGGGAACATCAGGATGATGAACAGCCAGTACATCGCCTGGCCCGTGCGCACGACGTGGACGCACATGACGATCGAGAAGATCAGCGACAGGCCAAGAACGGGGAACATCGACAAGGGTCTCCGAAGACGTCCCGGCTATGTGTGGCCCCCATGCCGGGGCGTCAATCGGCGAGGCCTCTCCAAGGCGAGGTTTCGCCGCCCGCTCGCGCAGGTCCGCGCAACGTCGCCTCTTGCGTGTTCGACATGTGTCCGACTAGTGTCGTTATATTGCGAGAGTGCAATCCACTATGTGGGATTATCTCGCGAAGCACATAAGCAGACCGGGAAAACCGGCGCTTGGGTTGGAAACATAAGGGCGGGCCCATGGAGGCGCCGCCGTCAGGAGGGACCTATGTCGTCGTCGTCCTCTCGCGCCCTGAAGGCGGGCTGCTCGTTGGGTGTCCTGCTGTCCGCGGCCCTCCTGGGCGGTGCGGCGAGCGCCCAGACGACCCCTCCGCCCTCGGGCGAGACCACCGAGAACGCCGTGGAGGAGGTGATCGTCACCGGCTTCCGCGAGAGCCTGAAGAGCGCGCTGAACGTCAAGCGCCAGTCCTCGGGCGTGGTCGACGCCATCAAGGCCGAGGACATCGCCGACTTCCCCGACGCCAACCTCGCCGAGTCGATCCAGCGGGTGCCGGGCGTGTCGATCACCCGCGTGGCCGGCGAAGGCCGGACGATCACCGTCCGGGGCCTGCCGCCGAACTTCACCCGCGTGCGCATCAACGGCATGGAAGCCCAGTCGACCAGCGGCGCCACCACCAGCGACCGCGGCGCCAACCTTGGCCGCGGCTTCGACTTCAACACCTTCGCCTCGGAGCTGTTCAGCGGCATCACGGTGCGCAAGTCGGCCCAGGCCGAGGTGATCGAGGGCTCGCTGGGCGCCACGGTCGATCTCGACATCGCCAAGCCGCTGGACCAGAAGGGCCGCACCCTCGTGGTCGGCGGCTCGCTGGGCTACAACGACCTGTCGGAGAAGGTGGACAAGAAGTTCAGCGCCGTGGTCGGCGACCGCTGGGACACCGCCTGGGGCGAGTTCGGGGCCCAGGCCTCTGTGGCGTTCAGCAAGCGCAAGTTCTACGAGGACCAGTGGGGCTCGGGCGGCTGGAACCCGGCCACCGTCGACGGCGGCTTCTGTACGCCCGTGGGCCGCACACCCCAGAACCCGGCCACCAACGCCGCCAACGGCACCGACGCGCTGAACTGCGCCACCGGCGTGCCGCGCCCGGCCGCCAGCGACACGCTCTACGACCTGGGCAACCGCTCGACGGTGTTCTTCCCGCGCCTGCCGCGCTACGGCCGCTTCCACCACGACCAGGAGCGCACCGGCGCCACCCTGGCCTTGCAGTGGAAGCCCAGCGATCGCACCAGCTTCGGCTTCGACGCCCTCTATTCGAACTACGACGTGGTGCGCGAGGAGAACTGGCTGGAGGGTTTCTCTTTCGCCCGCGCCATCAGCCAGAACGGCAAGCCGCAGACGGCGATCCGTGAACTGATCCTTCGCGAGGCCGGCACGAGCCATACGGCCGGCGTCAACTTCGGCCAGAAGGTCTATGACGTCGACTACGCCCGCTTCGACGGCGTCGACGTGCGTTCCGACACCCAGCACGACGAGTTCCAGAACGTCTTCCAGCAGTACACCTTCACCGGCAAGCACGAGCTGACCGACAGCATCACCATCTCGGGCCTCGTCGGCTATTCGAAGTCGGACTACGACCAGCCCAAGACGACGACGATCATGTTCCAGCGGCCCAACGCCGGCATGACCATCGATTTCCGCGACGATCGCGACCAGCCCAAGATCACCCACGACTTCAACGTCGCCGACGCCAGCCTCTACAGCTTCGGCGCGCCCAACGCCGAGGTGCGGCTGTCGCAGATCTTCACCACCAACATCTACAAGACGGCCGAGCTGAACCTGGCCTGGGCGGTGGACGACGACCTGACCATCAAGTTCGGCGGCCACTTCCACGAGTTCTCGTTCGACACCTCGGCCCGTCAGCGCCTGAACAACTTCCTCGTGCCCACCCTGACCAGCGACCAGCTGAAGGCCGTGACCAAGGTCATCAGCGGCTTCGGCGGCAGCGGCATCAAGGACGGCGTGTTCCCGACCAGCTGGGCGACCATCGACTACGACAAGTTCGTCGACAGTCAGAACCTCTACAGCGACAGCGGCATGTACGCCCTGTCGCCCAATGTCGGCGGCATCCGCCGCGTCGAGGAGAAGGTGACCTCGGCCTATCTGCAGGCCGACCTTCGCACCGTGATCGGCGGCCTGCCGGTGCGCGGCGACGTCGGTTTCCGCATCGCCCAGACCGACCTGCGGTCGCGTGGCTACCAGGTCGGCCTGGTTCCCGAGCAGGTGACCGCCGAGAACAGCTATCACGACGTGCTGCCGTCGCTGAACTTCGCCGTCGACCTGCGCGACGACCTGGTGGTGCGCTTCTCGGCGGCCAAGGTGGTGGCGCGTCCGGACCTGACCTTCCTGTCGCCGGGCGGCAGCCTGAACCTGACCGGCACGCCATCGATCACCTCGGGCAACCCCGACCTGGATCCGATCCGCGCCACGACCGTGGACCTGGGCGCCGAATGGTATTTCGCGCAGGGCTCGGTGCTGGGCGTGGGCGTGTTCTACAAGGACATCGCCACCTATGTGCAGAACCAGTCGTCGCAGACCAAGTTCCGCCAGACCGGCCTGCCGCTCAGCCTGCTGGGCAATTCGATGCTCGACCCCGACCAGACCGACTTCACGATCACCCGCCCGGTCAACACCCCCGGCGGGCCGCTGAAAGGCATCGAGATCAACTACCAGCAGTCGTTCACCTTCCTGCCGGGCTTCCTGCGCCATACCGGCGCGCTGGTGAACTACACCTACGTCGACTCGCAGATCGACTACTTCCTGGCCGCCGGCGGGGTGACCACCAACGATCTCGTTGGCCTGTCGAAGAACGCCTATAACGCCACGCTCTACTACGAAGACGCCAAGTTCAGCGCCCGCGTCTCGGCCTCGTACCGCGACAAGTCGATCGTCGCCCTGCCGGCCAACAACCCGCTGCAGGACGTCGAGGGCTACGACGCCAACCTGACCTTCGACATGGCCGCCTCCTACCAGATCAACGACCGCATGAAGCTGTCGCTGGAGGGGCTGAACATCTTCGATCGCTTCAATCGGCAGTACATCGACTCCGACCGCGACAGCACCTTCGTCTACACCCACACCGGCCGGCAGTTTAACCTGGGCCTGCAGTACCGGTTCTAGGCTCGGGCAGGGGCGGCCTCCCTCGGGAGGCCGCTACTCGACCATGCCGCCGCGCGAGGGCGGGGTTGCCTTGGCCAGCTGTGCGGCCAACAGGGCCGAAAGCTCCTCGCGCACCTCTTCCCGGGACCGGCCGTAGTGCTGGGACAGGCCGTTGGCGACGTGCTGGGTCAGGTCGCCGATGATCACCGCCCAGGCGTTGGTCTCGTTCAGGCCGGGGACGTTCTCGTACATCCCGATGTTCAGCGTGCAGTGAAAGCCGCGATCGGCGATCCAAAGGCGGGCCATCTCGACTCCGTTCGGGTCGAGAGTGGCGGGCGGCGGAATCTGCAGCTCTTTGGCCATGTCGGCTCCTTCGCATCGAAAGCGGGTTTGCCGGTAGCCGGATTCGGTTGAGCGGAATCTACTCCGCGCGCGGCTTTTTCGGATCGGCCTTGGGCGAGGGAGCCAGGCGCAGCACCTCGGCCTGGTAGCGCTCGTCGTCGCCGGCGGCGGCGAAGGGCAGGGCGTCGGTGATCGCGTCCAGCAGCGGGTCCAGCCACTGGTGCTCGACCTTGTGGAAGTCGCCCAGCACGTAGTGCATGACCATGGTCTTGTCGCCGGGATGCCCCACGCCGATGCGGGCGCGGCGGAAGGTGTCGCCGATCTGGCTGGTCACCGAGCGGATGCCGTTGTTGCCCGCGGCCCCGCCGCCGGCCTTCATCCGAAAGCGCCCCGGAGCCATGTCGATCTCGTCGTGGAAGACGATGACGTCGGTCGGCTTCAGCTTGAAGAACTTCATGGCCTCGCCCACGGCGCGGCCGGTCTCGTTGTAATAGGTCTTGGGCTTGAGCAGCAGCAGCTTGACCGGGCCGTTCGGGGTGTCGACCTGACCCTCGCAGGCCAGGCCCTGGAAGCGCGCGCGCCAGGGCGCGGTGCCCCACTTCCGCGCGATGGCGTCCATGGCCATGAAGCCGACGTTGTGGCGGTTCTTCTCGTACTTGGGCTCGGGATTGCCGAGGCCGGCGAGGATCAGCATGGCGCGGTCAGTTCCGTGTCTATCGGCCCTGCGTCCTTCGAGGCTCCCCTGCCGGGTCGCACCTCAGGATGAGGAAATCAATGCAAGGCCCTCATCCTGAGGCGCCCGCGCAGCGGGCCTCGAAGGACGCACGACCCCAAACGAAAACGGGCGGACCCGAAGGCCCGCCCGTCTCTTAAGTCAGTTCGGTCGCTAAACCGAGCCGGGATCAGCCTTCGACGGTGGTGTCGCCGGCGTCCGACTGGGCCGAGGCCGAGGCCTTCAGGGTCGCGATCACGAAGTCGCGGTCCACGGCCGGCTTCACGCCTTCCGGCAGCTTCACTTCCGAGATGCGGATGGTGTCGCCCAGGTCGTGCTTGGCCAGGTCGATGACCAGCTCTTCGGGGATCTGGTCGGCCGGGCAGGCCAGCTCGACGGTGTGACGGATCACTTCCAGCGAACCGCCCTTCTTCAGGCCCGGCGAGGTTTCGTGGTTCTTGAAGTGCACCGGCACTTCGATCTTGATCAGCTGGTGCTCGCCGACGCGGAACAGGTCGAAGTGGACCGGCTCGTCGGTGACCGGGTGGAATTGCACGGCCTTGGCGATGACCGATTGCTTTTCTTCACCGTGCTGCAGCGTGACCAGGTGGCCGAGCAGCTTGCCGGTGTAGAGGGCCTTGCGGAATTCGTTGGACTTCACCGCGACGTTCACGGGGTCCTTGTCGCCGCCGTACAGGACGCCCGGGACGAAGCCGGCGCGGCGGGTTTCACGGGCGCCGCCGGTGCCGGCGCGCTCGCGGATTTCGACTTTCAGGATGATCTCGGCCATGTCTGTTCTCTCTTGAGGGCCCATGCCCTCGAAATGCGAAATCGCCGCACAAGGCCGGATTGCCCCGCTCGGTCGACGTTTTCAGGAGGGCGCCAAATACACGAAGAGGGCCGCCGGTGCAATCCGGCGGCCCTCTCGCTGTCAGCCGGGGAGGCTGGATCAGGCTTTCTTCTTCTTCACGGCCGCCGGCTTGGCGGTCGTCTTCTTCTTGGCGGCCGGCTTTTCCGGCGGCGGGGGCGGCAGGGGCTCGACCGGCATCGGCGCGCCCGAGGCCTTGATGACGCAGGCGCCGGTGTCGATCATGGCGTGCTGGCCCAGGCAGAAGATGTCCTCGTAGTGCGGCTTGGAGACGGCCAGGCACTGGTAGAGGTTCAGCTTGGCCATGTTCAGGCACGAGGCGCTGCTGGGCTCGGCCATGATCGCGTCGATGGTGGCCAGGTTCTCGTCGCCGGCCGCGCCGAGGGCGGCGAGGGCGGCCACGGCCAGGCTGCGGATGACGGCCGGGCGGTAGGGC
>NZ_JBFTJR010000113.1:0-6483 GCF_056395525.1 Caulobacter sp. 10L414 | reverse complement strand
GGCCGAGGCCGCGCCTTCGGCGGCGCCGCGCGTGCGGCCGGCGGCGTCGCGGGCCTTGCCGCGGACGGTCGAGGTGGTCTCGCCGGCCCGGTCGCGGATGCGGCCGGTGGTCCCGCGGACGCTGGAACCCAGGCCGCTGGCGTCCGGCGAGGTCAGGCCGCCGCCAAGACCGCCGGAGCCGCCCAGTTGGCCGCCCAGCCCGCCCATGCCGCCGGTGAGGCCGCCGGTCAGTCCGCCGCCGCCCGAACCGCCCAGGATCTGGGCGTTGGCCAGCGGCGCGGTCAGCAGGACGGCGGCCGAAGCGGCGGTGACGAGGAACGAGATCTTACGCATGGGACGTCTCCTTGAAGGGTCATTTCCGTGGGGCGTCTTTCGCCTCCTGACCCGTCCAACGACGCCGCCTGCGGCTTTCTTCCATCGCCGCCGAAATTTTTCAGCGGGCGGCGTCGACCTGCCCCGCGCCGAACACCTTGTCGGGCCCCGGCGCGCCAAGGTCCTTGGCCTGGCGCCCCAGGGCTGTCACGGCCGCCCGCGCCCTGGCCGGGTCTGGACTGGCCGTCAGCCGGGCCAGGCGCCCGGCCACCACGGGCGCGGCGAACGAGGTGCCGCGCAGGCTCGCCTTGCGTCCGCCGGGCGCGGCGGCCCGCACCTCGGCCCCCAGCGCCGAGAACGCCACCTGGCCGTTGGCGCTGGCTTCGGGCAGCGCCCTGCCCCTCCGGTCGACGCCGGTGACCGCCACCACGCCCGGATAGGAAGCCGGATAGAGCGGCGGCGCGGCCGGACCGTCATTGCCGACGGCCGCCACCACCAGCACGCCCTGGCCGACCAGCGCCCTGACCGCCGCCCGCAGCGCGCCGTTGTCGGGCCCGACGAGGCTGATGTTGACCACCGGAACCTTGGCCGCGCTCATCCAGGACAGCGCCCCGACGATCGACGAGGCCGAGCCGCCCGCCGGGGTCGAGCCATAGACGTCGGCCGCCAGCAGCCGCGCGCCCGGACCGGCCGAGCCGTAGTCGCGGGCCGCGATCAGCGAGGCCGCGGCGGTGCCGTGCGCCCCGGCCCTGGGCGCGCCCTTGGCGAAGCCCTGCTGCTCGATGGCGACGCCGCGAAAGTCGGGATGCCCCGTCTCCACGCCGCCGTCGACCAGTCCGACCCGCGCCGCGCCCGCGCCGCTCGCCGTCGAAGCCGCCGCGGCCAGACCCGCGGCCTCGACCACGCCGGCGCCGGCGTAGATGTGGTTGAAGTCGTAGTCGCCGGCCGGATCCAGCGCACGCAGGCGGCGGACGGCCTGGCGGGCGTCCATGCCACGCGGCGGGGTCAGGGTCACGAGTTCGATGCCGAGATCGCCGGAGCGCTCGCGCCGGGCCTCGACGAAGCCGGCGTCCACGGCGCGCTGGAGGGCCTCGGCGCTCGGCGAGACGGCCAGCACCTCGCCGCGCACGACGGGCCGGCCCTGGTCGTCGGGCTCCAGAACGCGCGGATTGGCCCGCAGCAGGGCCTGGAGCCGATCCAGGCCCGCCAGGTCGCGCACGCCCCGCGCCGTCCGCATCGTCAGGTCTTCGGCCCCGTCGACCACGTCGGACACTACCGGCAGGCGACCAGGCAGCGACGGCAGCCCGCCCGGCAGCAGCTGGGCGTCCGCCGCCGGCGCCAGCGCCAGGGCGCAGACCGCGACGACCAGGACATGGGCTTTCTTCCGCAACGCGATCTCCGAGGCTTGCTGCGCGAGAACGATGGCCGGAACCCGCGCGGAGTGGAATAATTATCCGGTTCATGGATTAAACGCCGGAAGCGGCGCGTTTCTTCCCTTAGGCGACGTAGGCGGACCTTGGATTCTTTTCAAAAGGACATGCTGGACCTGCTGCCGCGGCTTCGCCGCATGGCGCGGGTGCTGGCCAGGGATCCCGCAGACGCCGACGACCTGACGCAGCTGACCATCGAGCGCGCCCTGGCGCGCCGCGACCAGTGGCGGGAAGGCACGCGACAAGACAGCTGGATGTTTCGGATCATGCGCAACGCCTGGATCGACGAAAGCAGAAGCAGGGCCCGGCACGGCCGCGTCCTGGCCCCGCCCGAGGCCGGCGTGCACGCCGCCGACCCGGCCGCGCCCTCGCTGGACGGACGCCTGGCCCTGACCGCCGTCGAGGCGGCGCTGGACGCCCTGCCCGAGGACCAGCGGATCGCCGTGGCCCTGGTGCTGATCGAAGGCCTGTCCTACCAGGAAGCCGCCGACAGTCTCGACATCCCGATGGGAACCCTCACCAGCCGCCTCGCACGCGGCCGCACGGCCCTGCAGGCCGCGCTGATCGACCAAGGAGCCAGGCCATGACCGTGAGCGACGAAGAGGTCTTCGCCTATGTGGACGGCGAACTGCCGCCCGAGGCCATGGCCAGGATCACCGCGGCCATGACCAAGGATCCGGCGCTGGCCGCGCGGATCCAGGCCCAGCGCGACCTGCGCCGCCTGCTGTCGGGCGCCCATGCCGGCGTGCTGCGCGAGCCGGTTCCTCCCGGCCTGAAGGCGGCGGCGAGCGCCGGCGGCAAGCCGGCCGAGGTGATCGCCTTCCCCCAGCCCAAGCCCAAGGAAAAGATCAAGGACAAGGCCAAGGTCCAGAAGCCCGCGACACCGGTCGCCGGCCGGCCGGCCTTCCGCAAGCCGCCGGCCTGGGCCGCGATGGCCGCCTGCCTGGTGGCGGGCCTGGCGATCGGCCGCCTGGCCCTGCCCTCGCCGCCGACCGCTGACGGCCGCGCCGCTGAGCTGCCGATGGCCGTCGGGCCGCTGGCCCGGGCCCTGGAGGACGGCGCGGCCGCGCAAGGCCAAGGTCCGGTGCGGATCGGCGTGACCTTCAAGAGCCAGTCCGACCGCTGGTGCCGCACCTTCCAGGGCCAGGATCAGGCGGGCGTCGCCTGCCGGGCCGACGGCGCCTGGCGCGTGCTGGCCTCTTCGCCCGTGGCGGCGCCGGCCGCCGGCGAGTACCGCCAGGCCGGCTCGGAGACGCCGGCGGCGGTGATGGCCGTGGTCGACGGCATGATCACCGGCGCGCCGCTCGACGCGGCCGGCGAGGCCCAGGCCCTCAAGAGCAACTGGCGGTGAGCTAGATCGGAAGGCGGATAGGGTCGCCGCCTCCTGGAAAGACTAGGGGAAAATCCAGGAGGCGGCGTATCCGCGCCCTTCGCAGGGGGGGACGCGAGGCGGGCGCGGACAATGACCGGAGGACTGCTAGGCCAGAAGGTCGAGCAGGACGCCGGTCATGGCGTCGGCGGTGCGAAGCACCGCGGCGTTGGCGGAGAAGTCGGTTCGCGCCGAGACCTGCTCGACACGCTCGGCGGCGAGATCCGTCTTGGCCGAGAGCCCTGCGTCGGCTCCGACGCGCTGGGCGCTGGCGGCCAGCCGGCCGGCTGCGGCGCCCATGCCCGCGGCGGAGATCGAGAAGGCCTGCATGAACCGTTTCCCCTGTCTTATCGCGAAGCTGACGGGGTTCGGTTAAGCGGATCTTCATAAATAGGGTGAATTTCCATCGACCTTACCCAATTATGTAGAGAATCTTTCTCGTTAAGGTTACCGGCGCGAACGTTCCCATCGCCGACATTACAAAACGTTCAGGCACAGCTTGCTCGACAAGCCGCCCGCCCCTCTGCAAGGTCGCCGGCTCCGCGGATCCGCCGCGCCTGGAACCTGACCGAATGCCCTTCTCGCGCCGCGCCGCCTGCCTGAGCGCCGCCCTTCTGCTGGTCGCCCACCCTGCCCTCGCCGCTCCCAAGGACGCCTTCGTCCCCTCGGCCGACGCCATCCGCGCCCACATGGCCTTCCTGGCCGACGACCTGATGGAAGGCCGCGAGGCCGGCACGCGCGGCTACGACCTGGCCGCCAACTACGTGGCCGCCCAGTTCGCTCTGCTGGGCCTGAAGCCCGCCGGCGACGCCGGTTCATACCTGCAGACCGTGCCGCTGGTCGCCTACCGCCCGGCCGGCGACGGCGAGGTCAAGGTCGCCGAAGCCGGCGGCGCCTCCGCCTCGCTGGTGTTCGGCGAGGACTTCCTGCCCAGCCCGCAGGCCGACAAGGCCGAACTGGCCCTCAATGCGCCGCTGGTGTTCGTCGGCTTTGGCATCAGCGCCCCCGAGCGCGGGCGCGACGACTTCGCCGGCCTGGACATCGCCGGCAAGATCGTCGTGGTGCTGTCGGGCGCTCCCAAGGGCTTCCAGACCGAAGAACGCGCCCACTACGGCTCGGTCGGCGTCAAGCGGGCCGAGGCCGCCCGTCGCGGCGCGATCGGCGTGCTGACCCTGGGCACGCCCGCCGGCGAGAAGCGCCGCCCGTTCGCGCGCGGCGTCGCCGGCAACCGCGAATGGCGCATGACCTGGAAGACGCCCGAAGGCGCGCCCTTCGTCCGCGGCGGCGCGGCGCCCAGCCTGGCCTCGATCAGCGTCAAGGGCGGCCAGAAGCTGTTCGGAACGGCCGCCGCGCGCCTGGAGGCCGCCTACGCCGCCGCCGAGACGCCCGACGGCAAGGTCGAGGGCTTCGCCCTGCCGACGACCGCCGCCATCGCCCTGAAGAGCCAGATCGAGCAGCGCCGCAGCAGCAACGTCGCCGGCCTGATCGAGGGCTCGGACCCGAGCCTGAAGGCCCAGACCATCGTGCTCAGCGCCCACCTCGACCACGAGGGCATCAAGGAAAACCCCAAGCCCGGCGAGGACGCCGTCTATAACGGGGCCCTCGACAACGCGAGCGGCATCGCCACCCTGCTCGAGGTCGGCCGCGGCTTCACCCAAGGCAAGGCCCGGCCCAAGCGCTCGATCCTGCTGCTGGCCGTCACCGCCGAGGAAAAGGGCCTGATCGGCTCGGACTACTTCGCCCACAACCCGACCGTGCCGAAGGCCGACCTGGCCGCCGACGTCAATCTCGACATGCCGGTGCTGCTGTACCCGTTCACCGACGTGGTGGCGTTCGGCGCCGACCGCTCGACCATCGGCCCGATCGTCGCCAAGGCGGCCGGCCGCGTCGACATCGCCCTGTCGCCCGACCCGATGCCCGAGGAGGGCCTGTTCACCCGCAGCGACCACTATCGCTTCGTCGAGCAGGGCGTGCCGTCGGTGTTCCTGATGACCGGCTTCAAGAACGGCGGCGAGAAGGCCTTCAAGGACTTCCTGGCCACGCACTATCACAAGCCCAACGACGACCTGAAGCAGCCGATCGACTATCAGGCCGCCGCCAAGTTCGCGCTCGTCAACTACGAGATCGCCCACGACCTGGCCGACGCCCCCGAGCGCCCGACCTGGAAGGCCGGCGACTTCTTCGGCTCGACCTTCGCGCCCAAGGGGCATCCGTCCTCGGCCGCGCGCTGAACGACCCATTGACCGAGGAGGTGGAGAGGCCGATTTTCCCTCTTCGTCTTTATCGAGAGGGAATCTTGTGGCCAGCGTGGGCGCGCTCCTGAAGCTCGGCGTGATCACGCCGGTGGCGATGGTCGCCGACGTGTGGCTGGCCCAGAAGCTGTTCCCCGGCTTCGACCCCGGCGCCCAGTTCATCAGCGAGTTGGGCGGCCCGGCGGCCCCGACCCCGGAAGTCTTCAACCTGGGCATGATGCTGGCCGGCGCGGCGGGCCTGTTCGCAGGGGCGGGCTTCGCCCACGCCCTGGAAAAGGCCGGCGGCCGCCGACAGGTCTCGGCCTTCGCCGGCCTGTGGGTGGCGATGACGGGCCTGGGCGCGTTCTTCGCCGGGATCTTCCACTGGCCCGACCCGATGCACCGGGCCTGCGGCGTGGGCCTGGCCATCCAGTTCGCTCCGCTGTTCACCGCCTGGGCCCTGTGGGGCAAGCCGGGCTATCGCCGCCTGGCGCACTTCTCGCTGGGCTGGTTCTTCGGCCTCCTGCTGGTGCTGGCCCTGCTGACGGGCGTGTGGAACGTGCGCACGGGCAATGACGTCGGCTTCTGGCAGCGCGGACATGCGTTCCTGGGCCTCCTGTGGCTGGGCATCGCCGCCTGGAGCCTGGAACGCGGCTGGCGGGCCAGACCCTTGGAACTGGAGCCGGCAACGGCCTAGCCACCCCCTCCAGCCCGTCCCCAGGATGCTCCCCCTGAAGGGGGAGCCGTCGCGGAGCGACTGAGGGGGAAGTCGGTGCTGCGTTCGCGGCCGTAGCTAGCTCATCAGGAACTTCCCCCCTCCGGCCCTCCGGGCCACCTCCCCCTTCGGGGGGAGGATCTTGGATCAGCGGACCTCCCTCTGTGGGGGAGGTTCCCAGAGGGCGAGGACCAAAAGAAAAGGCCCCGGAGGTTTCCCTCCGGGGCCTTCGCTTTGTCAGCCGAAGCTAAGAAGCGTCGATTACTCGACGATCTTGGCGACGACGCCGGCGCCGACGGTGCGGCCGCCTTCACGGATGGCGAAGCGGAGCTTCTCTTCCATGGCGATCGGGGTGATCAGCTCGACGTCMAGCTCGGCGTTGTCGCCCGGCATGATCATTTCCACGCCTTCGCGCAGCTTGATGAT
>NZ_JBFTJR010000112.1:0-6505 GCF_056395525.1 Caulobacter sp. 10L414 | reverse complement strand
GCGGATCGACATTCAATCGCTTGCCCCGATTTTTCACCGAGCATCCCCGCGAAGGCGGGGACCCAAGCCGAGGTCGCCGATAGTCCACGGCCGCGCCCAAGCCTGAACGTCAGCTTGGATCCCCGCCTTCGCGGGGAAAATCGGCCTATTGGGCGTCGCGGTTGGATGAATGTCTATCCACGCTAGGGCGCTTCCACCGGCATCAGCCGGCTGTATTCCCAGGTCCAGGGCATGCCCGTCTCGCCCAGCGCCGCCTTGACCAGGGCGGGGAAGATCCGCTGGCCGTCGCCGCTGTTGGTGAGGATCACCATGCAGCGCCGGCGCGTCTCCACGCAGACCATCATGTTGTCGGTGATGTCGTTGTGGCCGCCCTTGAAGAAGGCGCGGCCTTGCGGTCCCTCGAAGGTTACGACCCCGACGCCGGCGGCGAGCCTGATCCTGGCGTTGCCCGGATTGGTCTCTTCGGAAAGGGTGGGGAACTCAGAGCGCGAGACGATCGGCAGGCTGCCGCGCGCGAATTCGGCGCGGGCCTTCTTCGACAGGCCCCAGCCGCTGGCCATGGCCGCCGCCAGCTTGCCCATGTCGTCGATGGTGGTGTCCAGCGAGCCGGCCGCCTTGACGCTGGAGCGGTCGTCGTGCGGCTGCCACTTGCCGGCCTCGTCGCGGCCGTCGGCGATGTCGGGGGCGAAGTCGTCGCGCCAGACCATGCCCGAGCGGGCCATGCCCAGGGGCTTGAACAGGCGCCTGTCCATGTCCTCGCCGACCTTGACGCCCAGACCCTGCTCGATGACGAACTGCATCAGGTTGACGCCCTCGCCGGCATAGGCGTAGCGGGCGCCCGGCTCGAACTTGATGTCGAGCTTCTCGTCGGGGTTCAGCCAGCGGAAGTTGGGAAAGCCCGCAGAGTGGGTGAGCAGGATGCGGGGCGTGATCTTGCGCCAGCGCTCGTCGCCGGCCAGGTCGGCATAGGCCTTGTAGTCGGGCAGGGGCTTTGGAAGGTAGGTCGCGATCGGCGTGTCGAGGTCGAGCCTGCCTTCGTCGACCAGCATCATGACGTAGTAGGCGAAGGTCGCCTTGGTGATCGAGGCGGCGTACATCACGGTCTGCGGCGCCAGGCGGTCGCCCTTCTCGTTGCGGACGCCTTGCGCGGTCACGTGCGCGACCTTGCCGTCCTCGACCAGCGCCACGGCCACGCCGGGGACCTTGCCCAGGGCCATCAGGCGCGCGATCTCGGCGTCCAGCTTCGGGTTTCCGGCGTGCGCGGATCCCGCGGCCGCCAGACACAGCGCGGCGGCCGTCCAGGCCAGCGACTTAATCGACATTGCAACGTGCCCCAAGGTTGCGCGCTCCCCCGCGCCGGGCGACCTTGCGGGCCATGGGCGTCTTTTTCAACCGCCGGGTGCTTCTGGCCGGCCTGCTGCTTTCAGGGTGCGCGAGCGTTCCGACGCGTCCGCCGCGCCTGCTGCCGGGCGATCCGGAGATGTTCGGCGAGCTGGAGCCGCTGCTGGGCGCGCGCGCCGAGGCCGACGGCCTGGTGATCCGCCTGTCGTCGCAGGGCTGCCTGCGCAAGGCGGACCTGAGGTTCTTCGTCGACCGGAAGGACGCGATCCCCGACCTGGCCTTCGCCCGGCGGCGGGTCGAAACCTGCAAGACCGGCGCGCCCGGCGAGACGGAGGTCAAGTTCGGCTGGGGCGAGCTGGGGATCACCGGCGCGACGGCCGTGAGGCTGCTCAACCCGATGGGAAAGGGCTGATCAGCCCTTGGGCGTGAAGCGCTCGACCATCCACGGCAGCACGCGGGCTGGGCGCTTGGCGGCGATGTCGATCAGCACCCAGTCGGTGCGGCTCTGGGCGCACATCTCGCCGTCGGGACCGTCGATGCGGACATAGCGCTCGAACCGCGGCCCCTTCAGTTCGCCGACCCAGGTGTAGCCGGTGGCGATCTCGTGCGGCAGCAGCTCGCGGCGATAGTCGATCTCGTGGCGGCGGGCGACCCAGCTCCAGGGAGCCCGTTCCTCTTCCGAGGCCCAGGCTTCCCAATGAGCGATCGCCAGGTCCTGGGCCCAGCCCAGATAGACCACGTTGTTGACGTGGCCGTTGGCGTCGATGTCCGACGCCTTCGGCTCGAAGGTCAGGGGATAGGCGTCGGAGGGCGGGACGAAGAGACGGCTCACCCGGTCAGGCCGAGATCACGCCCTGCTCGATCAGGAACGACTTCAGTTCGCCCGACTGGAACATCTCGCGGACGATGTCGCTGCCGCCGACGAATTCGCCCTTCACATAGAGCTGGGGAATGGTCGGCCAGTCGGTGAAGGTCTTGATGCCCTGGCGCAGTTCGTCGTCCTGCAGCACGTCGACGCCGACGAACTCGACGCCCAGGTGGTCGAGGATCTGCACGGCCACCGACGAGAAGCCGCAGCGCGGCTGGTCGGGCACGCCCTTCATGAACAGCACGACGGGGTGTTCGGCCACCGTCTTGGCGATGAATTCGATGGCGGGGGAGGCGGCGACGTCAGTCATGGGGAGGAATTCCTTGGCGGTAACCCCTCAGCTAGGCGCCGGAAGGCCCCTGGTCAAGCGCGGCGCTTGGTCCCGGCGGCCTGTTCGGCCGAAAACCGCGCCATCTCGATCTGGGCGGCGCAGCCGGTCGGCAGGTCGCGCTCGACCACCGAGGCCAGGGCCTCGAGCTTGTCGCGCTTGGTGGTGATCACCTGCACGGTGGCCAGGGACGGCTCGGTCAGGGCGTAGCCGAGGCAAAGCTCCTGGCCCGTCCAGCCGGCCGTGCTGTCGAGGAAGTCGTAGCCGCCCAGATTGGCCAGCGGGTCGGTGCGGCGCCGCCACAGCGACGGCTTCTTGAAGATCGGCTTGGCTTCGCGCTCGCGGATGGCCTGGGGCCAGAAATCCTCGCCGATCACCGCCACGTCGCGGGCGACGGCGGCGCGGATGCGATTGCGCTCGGCCCAGCCGGACGACAGGTTGAACGGCGAGGCCAGGGCGTCGAACATGCCGGTCGCCAGGTGCCGGTCCTGGCTCTCGCCGCGGCTGGCCAGGCCCAGCGAGCGGATCAGCCCCGACTGGCGCAGCCCCATCAGGGCGGCCATCGCCGTCGGCGGGAAGGCGCCGCCGGGGTCGTCGACCGTGACCAGGTCCACATGAGAAAGGCCGCAGCGCTCGACGGCCACGTCGACCACGTCGTGGATCGCCTGGGCGCTCAGCAGCTCGCCGCTGCTGCGCAGGCGCCAGCCGACGAACAGCAGCCGCCGCTCGATCGTGGTCAGTGACTCGCCCACGCCCTCCAGCAGGGCGTTCGACGAGCCGTGCACCTCGAAGCTGTTGATGCCCGTTTCCAGGGCCGTGAAGATCAGGTTGCGCCAGTCCTTGCCGCTCATGCGCGGATGGTCGGCGAGCCGCAGCGTCACCGCCGAGATCGCCATGCCCGCCTTGCCGAAAGGACGATAGCGCAAGGCCGCCTACTCCGCCGGGGCCGCGGTTTCGAGCGCCAGGGCGTGCAGCTCGCCGCCCAGCACGTCGGCCAGGGCGCGGTTGACCATCTGGTGCTGCTTGACGCGGTTGAGGCCGCGGAAGGCGGGAGAGACGATGCGGGCCTTGTAGTGGTCGCCGTCGCCGGCCAGGTCGGTCAGCACGATCTCGGAATCCGGAAAGGCCGCGTTCAGGCGGGCTTCGAGCACGTCGGGCGACATGGGCATGGGCGGATTCTCCGATCCTCGAAGGGGCTGTATGCCCCGTAAACCTTAAGATCGCGCATATGGCGGGCGTCGCGGCTGGAAGCAATCGCTCGAAAGGCGAAGGCGGGGCGGCGATCGCGCTTGACGATAACGCGATCTCACGTAACGATCACGTATCTGTGAGTCTTCCGTGAGGTGTGCGTGATGCGTTCCCTGATGCCGGCGCTCGCGGCGCTCACGCTCGGACTGGGCGGTTGCGCGATGGTGACCTCGGAGACGCCCTGGCTGACGCCCGAGGCGGGCGGCGCGCGACTGAAGACGGGCTGGTGGATCCCCGACGAGGCCGACTGCCGCCCGCCCGGGAACGACAGGCCCTTTCGCCGCTGGCCCGCCTGCGCCCGCGACGGGGCCGTCCTGGTCCGCGACGGGGAGATCCTGGGCATGACGGGCGCTCCGGCGGACGTGAGCTGGACGGCGCGGGCCTATGTGGCGGGTCTGCGCGCGCCGGTGGTCCTGCAGATGCGGGACGCCGACGAGGGGACCTCCTACGGCTACATGGGGCTGGAGCCGGTCGAGACGGACGCCGAAGGCCGGATGACGCGCGTGCGCGGATGGTCCGGGCTCTGCGGTCCGGACGGGTTCCGGGCGCCGTGGAGCGAGCCCACGCCCGAACAGACGGTCGAGCGGCGTCTGTGGCCGGGCCTGGCCTGGGGCGAGGGCAAGAACAGCTGCACGGCCACAAGCCTTGCGGCGCTGCAGGCGAGCATCGCCGCCAGCCGGACGCAGGAGGGCAACGAGCACGGCTATCGCTGGCTGCGCGAGGCCAGGGCGGACGACTTCGCCGGCGGCGGGCGATAGCCGTTCGGGGCTCGCCGGTTGCACGGCGCGCCGGCCGATGATCAAAACGGGTGAAAGCCGCGTTGAGCGACGGCGAAGACCGTCCGCCGTCGGCAGGGAGTTCCAATGCGTTCGACGTTCGCCGCCGCCGTCCTGGCGACCCTTGTCTCCGGCCTCGCCGCGCCGGTCCTGGCCGCGCCCGGGGACCTGGCCCTTGATGACGTGAGGGTCCTGTCGGCCGACGCCATGCAGGGAAGGGCGCCGGGCACGCCGGGATCGCAGCTGGCGCGGACCTACATCCTGGAGCGCTTCAAGCTGATCGGCCTTTCCCCGATCGGCGAGGGTTTCGAGCAGCCGTTCGGCTACACCCGCAAGGACGGGACGCCGATCACCGGCGTCAACCTGGTCGCCCGCATCAAGGGAACCGCGCCCGACGGCAAGGCCCTGGTGGTCACCGCCCATTACGACCATGTCGGGGTGAAGAACGGCCAGATCTACAACGGCGCCGACGACAACGCCTCGGGCGTGGCCGGCCTGCTGGCGGTGGCCGAGGCGTTCAAAGCCGCGCCGCCCAGGCACGACGTGCTGATCGTCGCGCTGGACGCCGAGGAGGGCGGGCTGCGCGGCGCCAAGGCCTTCGTCGCCCAGCCGCCGATCCCGCTGTCGGCCATCGGCCTGAACGTCAATTTCGACATGCTGAGCAAGAACGCCAAGGGCGAGCTCTACGCCGCCGGCGCCGGGCCGCAGCCGGCCCTGAAGCCGATCCTCGACGCGGTGGCCAAGGTCGCGCCGGTCAAGCTGAAGCTCGGCCACGACACCGACGCCGACGGCAAGGAAAACAACTGGACCAGCCAGTCCGACCACGGCGCCTTCGCCGACAAGGGCGTGCCCTGGGTCTATTTCGGGGTCGAGGACCATCCCGAATACCATCAGCCCACCGACGACTTCGAAACCATCCCACAGCCCTTCTTCAAGGCGTCGGTGGCCACCGTGATCCTGGCGACGCGGGTCTTCGACGAGCGGTTGGCGCAGGTCGCGCCCTAGGGTCTGGACTCAATTGGCGTGCAAGGAAACGTGTCCTCCCGGCCGGAGGAGCGCGTCAGCGATCCGTAGAGCCGGGATCTCCCAGGTCGGCAGGTTCGAAAACTGTGGGGGATCCCGGCGCTCCGCTACGCTGCGGCCGGGATGACAACTGCTATAAGCTATTGAAACAGATAACTCATTGCCCTCGGCCAATTGAGTACTGACCTTAGCGCGGACCATCCGCCTGGCGCCCCGGCCTGGCGCCCCGGCCTGGTGATCCCGGCTCGCTTCAGGGCCTTCTCGATGCCGGGCCAGCTGGGTTCGGGAGGGCGGCTCAGATAGTCGAGGTGCATGTTGCGGATGCTGGTCCAGCAGCGCACGCCTTCCTCCATCTCCTGGCGAAAGCTCTGCACTTCCTCGGGCGGCGCATCGTGGGCGACGCGCTCGACATCGGAAATGGTCCTCTGGATCAGGGCGATGTTCTGATCGCAGGCGGCGATCATGCCGCGATAGGCGGCCTCGATCTTCGGGGAGTGGGCGGTGCGGCGCAGGCGCCTGCGCGGGGGCTTGGACTTGGCATGACGGGTTCCTTGCGGGTTGGGGTCGTTGTCGCCGGCGCTGTCCCCCTCCGGCCTTCGGGAACCTCCCCCCGTGGGGGAGGCGGCCGAAGGCCGGTGGGGGGCCGGTTTCAGCTTTCGAGGCGGCGGGTGAGTTCGCAGTCGCTCCCCCCACCGATCGCTGCGCGATCGCCTCCCCCACGGGGGGAGGTTCCTTGAGGGTTGGGCATGGGGTCTCGTGCTCCCGCGCGGATGCGCGTTAGGTCGGGGAGGCGCGGAGCGGCCGGGCGGAGCCCGGGGACCGTGTGTTTGTTTAGCGTTTCGGCTTCGTCGACCGCTCCGCCGCGTCGTTATTCCGGAGGGCCGGAGGCGCGGGTGCTGTTTCAACCCTGGACCCGGCTGT
>NZ_JBFTJR010000111.1:0-6619 GCF_056395525.1 Caulobacter sp. 10L414 | reverse complement strand
TCCAGACCCACATGCATCAGGATCTCGGCCCCGTTGCCCGCCCGCAGCGTCACCGCGTGCCGCGCCCGATGCACCGAGATCACCCGCCCGTCGCACGGCGCATGCAGCACCGAACCCGTCGGATCGATCGCCAGCCCATCCCCCAGCATACGCTCGGCGAACACCGCGTCCGGCGTCTCCTCCAGGGACGCTACCCAGCCTTGGAGGGGCGAAGAAAGAACGAGCGTGGACACGTGGAGAACTCTCGCCGGAACGTTACTGGTGGAGACTACTGGCCGGCCGCGGTCAGGGTGACGCGGTCGAGGGCGGGCATCGGATCGAGGCCCTTGGCGGTGAAGGAGAAGCACAGGTCGTGGACGCCGTCGCGGGCCGGCAAGGCGCCGCTGACCACGCCCAGGCCCGGACCGCGCCCGGCCTTGCCCAGCGGGATGGCGGCGATGCGCTCGCCCTCGCAGCTGCCGAGACGGACCTCCAGCTCGCCGTCGGGCGTGGCGGGCTTGCGCACCACGATCTGGTCCTTGGCCTTGCCGATCTGGAAGTTCCACGGCGTCTGGCCGACGCGGGCGGTCAGCTTCAGGCCCTTGGACAGGTCGGCGCCCTTCCACACCCAGCACGGCTTCATGACGTCGGTGGCGAAGATGGCGCGCTCGCCGTCGCGGCCGTTTTCCGGCGCGTCGTCCTCAAAGAGCAGCGGGATCGCATTGCCGCACAGCTCGAGCTGGCGGCTGACCCGGGTTTCGGCGGCCCATTGGGTGGCCGTCCAGGCGCGGGTGCGGCCCAGCGGCGCCTCGCCCAGGAAGCTGCGGGCCTTCAGGGTGGTCCCCGCCTTCAGCGACAGGGCCTCGCCATAGGCCGGCGAGGCCGGGGTCGGCTCGGAGCCGTCGGTGGTGTAGCGCACCTGGCCGATCTCGAGCCCGCTCTTCAGGCTGGCGGCGATCGCGCCGTCCTGGCCGGGGCGCAACGTGGCCTGCGGCTCGAACGGCGCGGTGTTGGCCTTGAGGCCCAGCGCCTTCAGGCGGGCCATCTGCGCCGGCACGCGGGTGGTGAAGCCGTTCCAGTCGCGGCGCTCTTCCTGGGTCCAGGCGGTTTCCGACAGGGCGACGAGACGCGGGAAGGCCATCAGCTGCACCCGCTCGTCGGTGCGGATGTGCTCGACCCACAGGTTGGCCTGGACGCCCAGGATGTGCTTGCGCTGGTCGGCCGTCAGCGCGTCGGGCGCGGCGTCGAACTGGTAGACGTCTTTCAGGCTGCTGACCGTCATGCGGCCCGGCGGCTCGTCGACGGAGGTGCTCTGGCGGCGGTCGAAATAGAGGGTCGGCTCGGGCGACAGCACCGTGTCGTGGCCCTGGCCGGCGGCGGCGATGGCCCCGTCGATCCCGCGCCACGACATCACGGTGGCGTTGGGGGCCAGGCCGCCTTCGAGGATCTCGTCCCAGCCGATCAGACGACGGCCGCGGCCGTTGATGTGCTTTTCGACCCGCTGGATGAACCAGCTCTGCAGGCCGTGCTCGTCCTTGACGCCCAGCTCCTTGATCCTGGCCTGGATCGCCGCGCTGGCCTTCCACTGGTCCTTCACGGCCTCGTCGCCGCCCACGTGGATGTATTGCGAGGGGAAGAGGTCCATGACCTCGTCGAGCACGTCATYGAGGAAGGCGAACGTGCCGTCGTCGCCGTTGTAGAGATAGGGGAAGATCCCCCAGTCGTGCATCGACAGGGCCGGCGGATTGGGCGTCAGGCCCAGCTTCGGATAGGCCACGATCGGCGCCAGGGCGTGGCCCGGCATCTCGATCTCGGGAACGATGGTGACGTTACGGGCCGCCGCGTAGGCGACCAGGTCGCGCACCTGGTCCTGGCTGTAGAAGCCGCCGTAGCGCACGGCCTTGCCGGTCTTGGGATCGCGGGCGGCCGCGCCGGCCGGGGTGCGCCAGGCCGAGACCTGCGTCAGCCGCGGATACTTCTTGATCTCCAGGCGCCAGGCCTGGTCGTCGACCAGGTGCCAGTGCAGCGTGTTGAGCTTGTGGGCGGCCATGCCGTCGATCAGCAGCTTGATCGTGTCGACCGACTGGTAGTGGCGGGCGCTGTCGAGCATGAAGCCGCGCCAGGCGAAGCGCGGCGCGTCCTCGACCCTGGCCGCCGGCACGTCGACGGGACCCCTGGTCTCGTCCTGCACCGCCAGCTGCCACAGGCTGATCGCGCCATAGAACAGGCCCGCGCGCTTCAGCGCCGTGATCTTCACCCCGCCGGGCGCCACGTCGAGGCCATAGCCTTCGCCGTCGGGGCCGCCGCGAACGAGCCAGATGGCCGCCTCGCCGGCGGCAGGTTCGCCCTCCACCACGGCCGGGCGGATCCCCCGGGCGCGATGCAGCAGGTCGGAAAGCTGGAGCGCCACGCCTCGCGCCTCGACGTCGCCCTTGGCCACGTGGATGCGGGTGGCGCCGGTCAGGCGGAAGCTGCCGTCGACCGCCTGGGCCTTCACCGGCGCGGGGGTCAGGGTCAGCGGCTGCGCCGCCAGGGCCGGCGCGGCCAGAACCACGGAGACGGCGCAGGCCAGGAACAGGGCGGCGCGTGAAGCTTGGATCATGTGCGGGACGCTCTCACCGGCAAGCCGTCGGCAAAAAGGGGGCGGGCCGGCCAAAGCCGTCCCGCCCCAGCTCGCTGCTTGCAGTCAGGAGGGGAATGAGGGCGATCGGCGCGGCCTGGCGGGTCATGAGGGCGATCCTGAACCAAGCCGCGCGCGATGCAAATCGGCGGTATCGGAGACGCGCCGCGGGGCGCGCCTCCGGTTCCGGTCCTAGAAGGCGACGTTGAGGGTCGCCTGCAGCTTGCGGCCGGTGCGGTAGACGCCGCGCGGCAGCATGGTGGTGTTGGCGTAGGCGTAGTACTCGCTGTCGAGCAGGTTCTGCGCCGAGACCGACAGGTTGACGTTCTCGCTGAAGGCGTAGCCGGCGGTCGCGTCCAGGCCCTTGAAGGCGCGGACGAACATCTGGTCGCCGCGATCCAGGCCCGTGAAGTACTTCGAGCGCCAGTTGTAGGTCACCCGGGCCGAGAACGGACCGTGCTCGTAGAACGGGCTGACGTTGATCTGGTGCTTGGAGTTGTACGGCAGCGGAGCGCCGCCGTCGGCTTCGCCATCAGCATAGGTGTAGTTGGCCAGCAGGCCGAAACCCATGCCGAAGCTCTGCTGGTAAGCGGCCGCGAAGCCCTTGACCGTGGCGGAGCCGGCGTTGGTCGGACGGCTGATCTGGTAGGTGGTGACCGCGTTGCGCGCCTGGTTGAAGTGCTGCTCGGCGACCGTCTGCTGCAGGATGTAGTTGCTGATGTCCTTGTGGAAGGCTTCGACCGAGAGGATGGCCTCCGGCGCGAAGTACCATTCCAGCGAGGCGTTGACGTTGCTGGACTTGTACGGGTTCAGGTCCGGGTTGCCGCCGCCGCCGGTCAGGATCTGGTCGGAGAGCCAGAAGTAGTTCGACATGTCAGCGTAGTTCGGACGCGAGATCACCTGGGCCGCGGCGAAGCGGAAGACCAGGTCTTCCTGGACGTCGACGATGACGTTCAGGCTGGGCAGGAAGTCCTCGTACTTCTTGGACTTCACCTTCCAGGCCCAGTCGGCGGCGGTCGTGCCGCAGCCGGTGGCGGTCTGGTTCACGCAGGCGTAGCCGCCGCTGTCGGACTCGGTCTTCACGTAGCGCAGGCCGAAGTTGCCGCGAACGTTCTCAGCCTCGAAGTTGGCCTGTCCGTAGAGGGCGTTGATGGTCTCTTCGATGCCCCAGTTCTGGGCGGTGAACTCGGCGTTGCCGAACACCGTCGGAACCGGCTTGGCCTGCCACGGACGCAGGTAGCCGCCGGCGTCGATGTAGTCGGCGAGCGCCTTGCCGTCGATCTTGAAGCGGCTGCCCATGGCGTCGGTGACGCCGTCGAAGCCCTTCAGATAGTTGCTCGGCACGATCGACGGGCTGAACTGCGAGGCGCTGGCCGGGTTGCCGTAGACGGCGACCGTGACGCCCGACATCGCCTGGGTGGTCTCGTGCTTGCGGTACTTGTAGCCGAACTGGACGCGCTTGATCACGCCGTCGAAGTCCTTGCCGAAGTCGAGCTGGCCGTAGGTTTCCTTGTCGGTGGTCGGCTTGGAGACGATGTTGCCGCCCCAGCCGGAGTTGTAGCCCGGCGCGCCCGGAACCGACGGGTCGCCCGCGCCCCAGCCGCCATCGAACGAGAACTTGCTGGCGTCGCTCAGCGGATTACCGTCGGCGGTCGGGTTGGTGTAGGTCAGCACGCCCGGCGAGCCCGGCGTACCGGTGAAGTCGACGGTGTAGTCGGCCCAGTTCAGGAACTCCCCGTACAGCTGGCGCTTGGTGCCGCCGTCGGCCTTGGAGTAGCCGACGTCGCCCGAGACGTCGAAGCCGTCGCCCGTCCACTTGCCGTTGAAGTGGTAGGTGTCGGAGTTCAGCTCGGCCTCGCGGTACTGCACGTCCAGCACGCTCAGCGCATGCTTGAACGAGGCCTTGCGGATGACGTTGTCCTCGATGGTGATCGCGGTCAGCGCGCCCAGGCTGTTCCAGGTGTTGCCCTGGAAGGCGAACAGCGACTGGTTGGTGTTGTCGTAGGTGGCCTTGATCTTCAGCCAGTCGAAGTTCAGCTCGAGGGCGTCGGTCGGGCGCCACTGGACGGCGGCGGTGTAGCTGTCGCGAACGCGCTCCTGCTCGAAATAGGAGACCGACAGCGAGTTGACGCCGCGGGCATTCGGATTGGCCGCCAGGGTGGTGGCGCAGGTCCCGGTGCAGTTGCCGTTGGTGATCGAGCTGACCGGGTTCTCGGCGTTGCCGCCGTTGTAGTAGCTGGCCGGGATCGTGCCGTAAGACTCGATGCCGTCGCGGCGCAGCTGGTCCTTGGCGTGCTGGGCCGAGACCGCGACGCCGAAGGTGCCCGCCTCGTTCTTCCAGCTGCCCAGGACGGCGACCTGCGGGTCGGACTCCTTGGAGCGGTCGTTGTAGAGGTAGCTGAGCGAGCCCTGCAGCGTCAGCGGCTTCAGGTCCAGCGGCTTGCGGGTGTTGACGATGACCGTGCCGCCGATGCTCCCCTCATCGATGCGGGCTTCCGGCGACTTGAACACTTCGACCTTGCCGACGATCTGCGGCGCCAGCAGGGCGTAGTTGAACGTGCGGCCGGGCTGATCAAGGATGAACCAGTCGGCCGAAGCCACGGTCTGACCATTCAGCAGAGTGCGGTTCAGAGCCGGGTCGGTGCCCAGGATCGAGACCTTTTCACCCTGACCGAACTGGCGGTCGACGGTGACGCCGGGCACGATCGTCAGCGCTTCGGCGACGTTCGAGCTCGGAAACTTGCCGACGTCTTCGGCGGTGACCACGTCGACGATGGCGTCGGCGTTACGCTTGGATTGGATCGATTGCTGCAGCGACGCGCGAATGCCGGTGACGACCACCTCCTCTACGGAGGTCGATGTCTCCTGCGCCATCGCGGGCGCGGCGACCAGTACGGCCAGCAGGCTGGCGGAAGCGGTCAAGACCGCTTTGTGGATGCTCTTCATAACTCGGCTTCTCCCCTTTGTGCCGGGCCATTGGACCCGGAGCCGAACCCCAAAGCCCAATCTGATACCAATTTCTCGCGGCGAACCCGCAACGAGCGGTACTTCTCAGGCCTCGGAGTGTGACTGTGACGAAATTTTTGCACCTGACAAGACCTAAAAAGAACCAATTGCAGACCACGAGATAATTGGTATGAAAATGGTCATGAACTGTTGCACCGGTCATCGGGTCGGCCGGATCCGAGCGGTTGGGGGCCTGGCGGCCGTACGCCAAGGGGTTGGGACGTGATGCTGTTTTCCGAAAAGATCGGACGCCTGGACGGCCACGGGCAGGACCACGCCCCGCTGTACAAGCAGCTGCAGCGCGCCCTGCGCGAGGCGATCCAGAAGAAGATCCTGTCGCCCGACGACGCCCTGCCGGCCGAGCGCGACCTTGCCGAAGAATTCAGCATTTCGCGGATCACCGTTCGCAAGGCGCTGGACGGCCTGGTCAGCGAAGGCCTGCTGACGCGCCGACAAGGCGCCGGCACCTTCGTGGCCGCACGCGTGGAAAAGAGCTTCTCCAAGCTCTCGTCGTTCTCCGAGGACATGATCTCGCGCGGTCGCGTGCCGCACAGCGAATGGATCAGCCGCGGCGAAGGCCAGGTGACCCCCGAGGAGTCGCTGACGCTGGGCCTGTCTCCCGGAACCCCGGTCTATCGCTTCGCGCGCATCCGCTATGCCGACGGCGCGCCGATGGCCGTCGAATACACCACCATCGCCGCCTTCGCCCTGCCCTCCACCGAGATCGTCGAGACCTCGCTCTACGAGGCGCTGGAGAAGACCGGTCATCGCCCGGTGCGCGCCCTGCAGCGGCTGCGCGCCATCCTGTTCGCCGCCGAACAGGCCGACCTCCTGGGCGTGCCGGTCAAGGACGCGGGCCTGCTSRTCGAGCGGCGCGGCTTCCTCAAGGACGGCCGGGCGGTGGAAGTCACCCAGTCCTACTACCGCGGCGACACCTACGACTTCGTGGCCGAACTGAACGACCCCGCCTGATTTCCTGATCACCCCGAGTATCGGAGTACAGCCCGTGACGGC
>NZ_JBFTJR010000110.1:0-7231 GCF_056395525.1 Caulobacter sp. 10L414 | reverse complement strand
CTCGCTCCGCGAGGCCACCCTCTCCCGCAAGGGGAGAGGGTTAGAGCCCCTTCTCCATCACCACGAACGCCAGATCATCCCGCAGCGGCTTGCCGAAGCGGTCGTCGCCGTGCGGGAAGGGGCGGGTCTCGCCGGTGAGGGCGTAGCCGCGGCGCTCGTACCAGGCGATCAGGGTGTCGCGGATGTGGACCACGGTCATGCGCATGCGGACCGCGCCGCGCGCCTGGGCGTAGGCCTCGCCGGCCGCCAGCAGGGTGCGGCCCAGCTGGCGGTCCTGCAGGTCGGGCCGAATGGTCAGCATGCCCAGGTACCAGACCCCGGCCTCGGCCGGCTCCAGCCATACGCAGCCGAGCAGCGGGCCGTCGGCGTCGTCGCGGGCCGTCAGGATCACCGCCTGCGGAGCGGCGGCCAGGTCGGCGCGCAGGCTAGCAAGGTCGATGCGCTGGCCGTCGATATAGCCCGCCTCGGTCGTCCAGCCCGCCTGGGCCCCCTGGCCGCGATAGGCTGAATTGACCAGGGCGACGATGGCGTCGTGCTMGGACGGGGCGGCGGGGGCGAAGATCATGGCGGCGAGCTAAGCCATGCGTCGCGCGCGGCGCCAAGCGCTCAGCGCTTGGGCGGCCCCTTCCTGCCGATCCGGGTCGTGGCATGGCCCCAGTAGCGGCCGCCGATCCGCTTCACCGTGCCGGCCTCGCGCTTGATCATCTCCCAGGGATGGAAGGCCAGCCCCACCGTGTCGGCCATGGCCGCGCCGCGCGCGCCCATCGGCTTTTCCGGGCCGGTGGTGGAGTCGTGGGCGGTCTGGTGCTCGATCTCGGCGTTGAGCTCGGCCCCGACCAGCACGGTCATGATCGAGAACCACACCCAGACCATGAAGGCGATCACCGCCCCCAGCGGTCCGTAGGTGGCGTCGTAGTGGGCGATGCGGTTGACGTAGATCGAAAAGCCCAGCGAGCCCACCAGCCAGGCGGCCGCGCCGAACAGCGCCCCCAGCACCACCCAGCGCCAGCGCGGCCGGGCGCGGCAGGGGGCGAAGCGGTAGAGCATGGCGAAGGCCAGCGCCGTCACCAGCCACACCGAAAGCCAGCGCAGCGGGATCCAGAAGGCCGAGATCGCGCCCAGGCCCACGCGCTCCAGCACGATCGGGGCGGCGATCAGCACCGCGGCGATGAACACCGCGTAGAGCAGGGCGCACAGGGTGAAGCCGTAGGTCAGCAGGGTCTTGCCGACGAAGTTGCGTTTCTCGTCCTCGTCATAGGCGACGTTCAGGCCGTCGAAGAGCGCCTTCATGCTGGCGTTGGCGCTCCAGATCGACAGCAGCAGGCTGACCACGAAGGCCAGGCCCAGCTTGCCGCCCTCCTGGCCGGCCAGCCGCAGCATCTGTTCGCCGACGATCTGGACGACGCTGGCGGGAAAGACGGTGGCCATCTCCTGCAGCTGCTTTTCCACCGCGGCCACGTCGGCGAACAGGCCGTACAGCGAGACGAAGGCGCCGATGGCGGGGAACAGCGCCAGCAGGGTGTAGAAGGTTACGCCGCCGGCCACAGACGGCAGCTTGTCGACGCTGATCTCGCGGGCGGTGCGCCAGAGGATGTCGCGCCAGCCCAGCAGGGGAATGCCCTGGGGATGCCGCGCGGCGCGGCCGCGCCGGGGCTCGGCCTGGTCGAACTCGTGGGGCGGCATGGTCCGGTCTTCCGACAGGCCGGGCGGCGGCGCGTGCGGTTCGACCTCGGGCTCCAGACGCTTTGGAAAGGCGAAGGGGGCGACCGCCAGCAGCAGGATCCAGGGCGCCAGGTGATAGGGCCGCGAGGCCAGCCACGACCTTACGGGGCGTCGCGGCGTGGTGTCGGTCATGAGCAGGCCTCCCTGCAGGTCAAATCCGCCAGGCGACATGGTGTTCCCGCCTTGCAAAGCGCAGCCGCCGCGATCACCTTCCGGCCATGCAAGCCCAGGTCGCCTCGCTCTACCGTCATCCCGTCAAGGGGTTCACCCCCGAGCGGCTTTCGGCCGCCACGCTCGCGGCCGGCGCCTGCTTTCCCTGCGACCGGCTGTATGCGGTCGAGGACGGGCCCAGCGGCTTCGACACGGATGCGCCCGCGCACCTGTCGAAGATGAAGTTCACGGTGCTGGCCAAGATTCCCGCCGTCGCCAGGGCCCGCACGGCCTATGACGAGGCCAGCGGCGTGCTGACCGCCTCGGCCGAGGGGCTGGCGCCGTTCGCCGGCGACCTTGCCAGCGACGATGGCCGGCGCGGCTTCGAGGCCTGGCTGGCGGCCCTGCTGGGCGACGAGGCCAAGGGGCCGTTGCGTGTGCTGGAAGGGCCGGGCGCGCACCGGTTCATGGACAGCAAGCAGGGTTTCGTCTCGATCGTGAACCTGGCCAGCGTGCGCGACCTGGCCGAAAAGATCGGCCGCCCGGTCGATCCTCTGCGTTTCCGCGCCAACCTCTATGTCGAGGGCTGGCCGGCCTGGGTCGAGAACGGCTGGACGGGCAGGACCGTACGGATCGGCGAGGCGACGGCGGAAGTGCTGAAACCCATCGTCCGCTGCGCGGCCACCCACGTCGACCCGGTCACCGCCGAACGCGACATCGAGGTGGTGAAGGCCCTGTTCGACAACTACGGCCACACCTTCTGCGGCATCTACCTGAACGTCACCGAAGGCGGCGCGGTGGGGCAGGGCGATGCGGTGGTGGTGGGCTAGAGGTTCGAAGCGGCGTCCATCTGCTGGTGGAGGACGCGGGCGACTTCGATGCCCCGGTCCACAAGGCGGTAGTAGATCATGTGCAAGCCGCTAGCGCGTCGCCTGTAGCCGCTTCGGATATGATCGCAAGCCTCTCCGATTGAGGGATCTGAGGCCAGCCGTTTCATAGCTCCGTCCAGTTCGCGAATGTAGGCGTCAGCGCGTCTCGCGCCCCAATGGTCGTGGGAATAGAGTCAGATGTCCCGAAGATCCTTCCGGGCCAGCGGGCGGATCGTCAGGCGCGTCATGGCTTCAGGCGGCCGCTTTGCGTCTGTTCGTCATGGATTTCCGACAGGAAGTTCTCGACGTCGAACTCTTCGGCGAACCCGCTCGCCTCGCCTTCGGCCAGGGCGTTCCTGAGCGCTTCGAGCTTGGTTTCGTGCTCTTCCAGTAGCCGCAGGCCGGCGCGGATCACGTCGCTGGCCGAGCCGTAGCGACCCTGCGCGACTTGTGTTTCGATGAAGTCCTGAAAGTGAGGCCCGAGGCTTACCGAGGTGTTCTTGCTCATAGCAGGCTCCTACAAGCCACAGCATACCAATTATTGGTATCTATCTGCAATCTCGCCCTCGCCGCCGCGACGCGCTATTGGAGCCGCCATGACCCTCACCCTCGTCAAAGCCTGGAACGGCGCCAAGGAGCGCCTGAAGGAAGCCGGCATCGATCAGCCCGCCATCGACGCGCGCCTGATGCTGGAAGTCGCCGCCGGCGTCAGCCGCACCGACATCATCACCGACCCCTATCGTGAACTGACCGCCGAGCAGGTCGCCACCCTGGACGAGTACCTGGAGCGCCGCGCCCGCCGCGAGCCGGTCAGTCACATCATCGGCCGCAAGGGCTTCTGGAAGATCCTGCTGTCGGTGACCAAGGACGTGCTGACCCCGCGTCCCGAGACCGAGGTCATCGTCGATGAGGTGCTCAAGGCCTTCCCCGAGACCATGGCCTTCAACATGCTGGACCTGGGCGTCGGCTCGGGCACGATGCTGCTGGCGATCCTGGCCGAGCGTCCGGCCGCCAAGGGCCTGGGCGTCGACATCTCCGAGGAAGCCCTGGCCGTGGCGCGCGAGAACGCCGCCAACCTGGACCTCGACGGCCGCCTGGCCCTGATGCGCGGCGACTGGACGACCGGCATGGGCGACGCCAGCTTCGACGTCGTCGTCTCCAACCCGCCCTACATCCCCACCGCCGACATCGACACCCTGCAGCCGGAAGTGCGCGACCACGAACCGCGCCTGGCCCTGGACGGCGGCGCCGACGGCCTGGACGCCTACCGCGCCCTGGCGCCGGAGATCCTGCGGGTGCTCAAGCCCGGCGGCCTGTTCTGCGTCGAGATCGGTTTCGACCAGTCGGCGGCGGTCGAGGCCCTGTTCAACGAGGCGGGCGCCCAGAACGTGCGGACGGTCAAGGATCTGTCCACCCACGACCGTGTTGTCACGGGCTTCAAAAACCCCTTGGAAACGCCGGCGTGAGGCGGTAGACGGAAAGGGTCTCCTTCCAAATCGCCGGGTGACGGGAAGAGCGGTCGTTTCGACGGCCGCTAGACACATCCGGCAGGCGCGAACGGCCGACGAGGCCGAAAGCCGCGCCCGATCCGGACGGAGACTCTACGGAAACCCAGGTCTCAAGAACATCGAAGGCGAGCCCGAGACGGGCGCACCCAGTCTCAAGAGACCGAATACCGATCGGGCTGAAGTGTCCAGATCGGACAGGTTTAGAAGAAGATGAGAGATTTCAAGGGCATGAAGCGCCAGCGTGGCCGCAACAACCGCGGGGGCGGTGGTGGCAAGCCGCAGCAGCACAACGCCAACCGGGCCTTCGATTCGAACGGTCCCGACGGCGTGAAGGTCCGCGGCGCGGCCCAGAGCGTTTACGAAAAGTACCAGCAGCTGGCCCGTGACGCCTCGTCGTCCGGCGACCGGGTGCTGGCCGAGAACTACCTGCAGCACGCCGAGCACTATTTCCGCGTCCTGCGCGCCATCCAGCCGAATCGTCCGGTCAGCGACATCATTGGCAAGGACGCCTATTCGGCCTACGAGATCGACTTCGAGGCCGAGCCGGAAGAGGCCCCCGAGGCCCCGCCGGCCGCCGAGACGCCCGTCGAGGGCGCGGAAGGCGGCGAGGGCGGCGAAGGCCAGGGCGAGCAGCGCCGCGACCGCAATCGCGACCGCTTCGAGAACCGCGACCGTGACCGCAACCGCGACCGTGACCGCGATGGTCAGCAGGGCGAAGGCCGCCGCGACCGCTGGCGCGACCGCGATGACCGCGACCGCAACCGCGACGACCGTCCCCGTGATGATCGTCCGCGCGACGACCGCCCGCGCGAAGAGCGCTTCCGCGACCGTGACGACCGTCCTCGCGACGATCGCCCCCGCGAGGAGCGCCAGCCGCGCGAGGACCGTCCGGCGGCTGAAGGCGGCGAATTCCAGGGCGAGGCCCGCGAGGGCCGCCGCTCGCGCCGTGACCGCGATCGTGACCGCAACCGCGATCGCGACCGTGGCGACCGCGATCCGCTGGCCGTGATCGAGCCCGAAGCCGCCCCGCTGGGCGGCGAGGCGCAGGCGGCCGAAAGCTCGCCGGTGCTGCGCGGCCAGGACGGCGCCGTCAGCCACGCTCCGGCGTTCCTGGGTCGCAAGTCCGAGCCCAAGCCCGCCGCCGAACCCAAGGCCGAAGCCGCTCCGGCGGCCGAGACCCCCGCCGCTCCGGCCTCCGAGGCCGCCGGCGAAGAGGTCAAGAAGCCCCGTCGTCGCCGCGCCCCGCGCAGCTTCGAAGGCGGCGATTCCCCGGCTCCCGAGTCGGAAGACGCCTGAGAACATGCGTGACGATCCGCCGCGAGGACTTGGCGGCGGATCAACCCCTAGGCTAGGCTCCTTCTGACGACCCAGGGGGAGCCGGCCATGAACGGTCGAGCAGGACAGTCGGGCGGTGCGGGCGAAGAGGCCCGCTACAGGGCCATCGTCGACACGGCGGTGGACGCCATCGTCGTCATCGACGAGCGCGGCCGCATCGAAGCCTTCAATCCCGCCGCCGAGCGCCTGTTCGGCTATGCGGCCTCCGACATGATCGGATCCAACGTCAGGGCCCTGATGCCCGAGCCGCATCACGCGGCCCACGACGGTTATCTCGACACCTACCGCCGCACGGGCGAGCGCCGGATCATCGGCATCGGCCGCGAGGTGTTCGGCCGCCGCCAGGACGGCAGCACCTTCCCGCTGGAGCTTTCGATCGCCGAATGGCGATCCGGCGACCGGCGGTTCTTCACCGGCGTGATGCGCGACGTCACCGAGCGCAAGCGGACCGAGGAGCTGCAGCGGCTGCTGGTCAACGAGCTCAACCACCGGGTCAAGAACACCCTGGCCACCGTGCAGTCGGTCGCCGGCCAAACCCTGCGCAACGCCGCCGACCTGGGCGATGCGCGCGAGTCGCTGACCACCCGCCTGCTGGCCCTGGCCCGCACCCACGACATCCTCACGCGCGAAAGCTGGGACGGCGCGGACCTGCACGACATCATGGCCGGCCTCGTCGACTCCTACGGCGACGCCTCGCGCTTCGAACTGGCCGGGCCGCCGGTGCGCCTGTCGCCCAAGACCGCGCTGTCGCTGTCGCTGGCCCTGCACGAACTGACCACCAACGCCGCCAAGTACGGAGCTCTGTCGCAGTCGACCGGGCAGGTGAGGGTGGGCTGGAGCCGGGAAGGCGAGGGCGACGAGGAGCGGCTGCGCCTGCGCTGGCAGGAGGCCGGCGGTCCGCCGGTGTCGCCGCCCGAGCGCCAGGGCTTCGGCAGCCGCCTGATCACCCGGGGCCTGGCGCTGGAACTCGACGGAGAGGCGGCGCTGGACTACCCGCCCGAGGGCGTGGTCTGCACCATCGTCGCCCGCATTCGCCGCCGTCCGGCGCCCCAGCCGACGCTGGCCAGGGGAGCCGCCTGATGCGGGTGCTGATCGTCGAGGACGAGATCATGGTCGCCATGCTGGTC
Source organism: Caulobacter sp. 10L414 (assembly GCF_056395525.1). Lineage (NCBI taxonomy): Bacteria > Pseudomonadati > Pseudomonadota > Alphaproteobacteria > Caulobacterales > Caulobacteraceae > Caulobacter > Caulobacter sp. 10L414. The sequence goes on along the minus strand of NZ_JBFTJR010000110.1, from coordinate 520 downwards.
GAGGACCTGCTGACCGACCTGGGCTGCGACGTCACCGGCCCGGCCGTCTCGGCCGAGACGGCGGTGGAGGCGGCGCGGCGCGAGATCGTCGATTTCGCCCTGCTGGACGTGAACCTCGACGGCGGCACCTCGTTCGCGGCCGCCGACGTGCTGCGGGAGCGCGGCGTGCCCTTCGCCTTCGTCACCGGCTATGGCGACCAGGGCGTGCGGCCCGACCTGCGCGACGCCCCCATCCTCAGCAAGCCGGTCGACCCCCGGCAGCTGGCCCGCACCATCGCCGCCGCGCGCTGAGGCGAACTCTCGGGCCGCCTTGCGAGTTACCTAGGGCTCTTTCGCCGTCGCAGGAGCCGTCATGCGCGCAGTCGTCGCCCTCAGCCTGTCCTTCCTCGTCGCCACGCCCGTCCTGGCCGCCTCGGGCGACTGGCGGCGGGACGCCACGCGCGACGACGCGCGCCGGATCGAGCGGCTGGACGAGGCTTGGGACGCGGCGCTGTCCGAAGCGCGGCGGGGCGGCCATGGC
>NZ_JBFTJR010000109.1:0-7881 GCF_056395525.1 Caulobacter sp. 10L414 | reverse complement strand
GGCCTGGCCCGGTCGCTGGCCCGGGCGGCGGCCGACGGCGAGTTGTCGCTGGCCGAGCTGGCGCGGGCGGTGCTGGGCGCGATCTCGGGCGGAGGAGGCGGCGGTTCGGGCGGCTCGGGCGGTGGTTCGAGTGGTCTGGGCGAGGCGCTGGCCAGCGCGCTGTCGTCGGCCTTTTCCGGAGCGCGGGCCGAGGGCGGCCCGGTGACCGGCGGCGGCGCCTATCTGGTGGGCGAGCGCGGACCGGAGGTGTTTCGCCCGGCCGGGGCGGGCGCGATCGAGCCCCTCGGCGGCGGCGGGATCAATGTGACGGTGCAGGTGGCCGCCGGCGAGGCGGCGGGCCTGGCGCGATCGGACGCCCAGCTGGCCCAGGCCCTGGCGCGGGCCGTCAGCCTGGGGGCCCGCCGGCTCTAGCCGAAGACGTCGGCCCGGTCCTGCGGCGCGACTTCGCGTGGGCGCGAGGGCAGGCATCCGAGCAGCGCGACCGCGGCGGCCACGAACAGGCCGGCGGCCGTCTGGGCCTGGGCGCGCAGCAGCAGCTGGGCGACGTCGTGCCGCCCGTCCGACTGCAGGTAGAGAGCCTGGGCGACGGTGCTGGCCACCGGCGGCAACGCGGCCAGCCAGGTCGGCCAGCCGGCGTCGCGCAGGCGGCGCACGGCGGCCAGGGCCCAGACCAGCCACAGCATCACCCGCAGCGGCGGATCCGACGACAGATGGCCGGGCGCGAAGGCGATGATGATCGCCGTGGCGGCGAGGTTGGCGCCCAGGACGCCCAGGCTCCAGAGCCAGAACGCCAGCCGCCGGCTGCGGCCGCGAAGATAGGCCATGACCGCCTGGGTCACCCGAACACCTCGGCCTGCTCGTCGGGGCTGGGGGCGGAGGCGGGCCTGGGCTTCCACACGCCGAGGGCCACGGCGAGCGCGATGATCAGGACGACGCTGGAGATACTGAGCGTGGTCAGCGTTCCGACGAGATCCATCACGTTGCCGGCGGAGCGGATGATCAGCAGGTTCAGGCCCTGCCAGGCCAGGTAGATGGCCACCGGGAACGGCGCCAGCCAGGCCGGCAGGCCGGCGTCGCGCAGGCGCCGGGCGGCGAAGACGCACCAGGCGGCCAGGCTGGCCCAATCCAGCCCGTCGCTGGCCAGATCGCTCTGCGCGACGCTCTTGAAGACCATGGCGGCGACGGGGACGGCGATGGACGCGATCCAGTATTCGCGCCGCTTGCCGCGCCCGCGCAGCCAGGCCACGACCGCGTGGCTCATCCGAACACCTCGGCCTGACGGTCGGGCGAGGTTTCGACCGGCTTGGACCGGGGGACGCCGATCGTCACCCAGAAGCCGAGCCAGCCGACCAGGACGGCGCCGGTGACGTAGAGCGCCCAGTCCGGCACGCTGGCGTTCGGGTCGACCGTGAAGGCCGCGGCGAACATCGCCAAGGATCCGGCCGCCGGCGCCAGGCACAGCCAGGGCGACCAGCCGATGTCGCGCAGCCGGCGCACGCCATGCACGAGCCAGGCGGCGAGCAGCACAAAGGCCAGGACGTCCCGGAACGGCGCCTGCTTCAGAAGGAGGTTGCACCCGAACAGCGCGACGACGCCGCCCCAGTACTGGGCGCGGGCGCAGCGTCCGGTCAGGTAGCCGGCGAGGGCCTTGAGGGGGCTCACCCGAACACCTCGGCCTGGGTCTGGGCCGCCGGGGCGTCGAGAGGCTTGGACTTCCACACCCCGAGCACCACCCAGAAGCCGCACCACAGGACCAGGATGAGGACGGGCGCGATGTTGAACATGATCAGCTCGGCCGCCCGCTCCAGCTGGCTGGCGGCCGCGAGCATCGCGATGACGATGGCCATGCCGACGGGGATCGGCAGCAGGCCCAGCCAGGGCGACCAGCCGATGTCGCGGCACCGCCGCGAGGCGAGCAGGAACCAGGCGACGGCGTGGAGCCAGAGGAGGGCGTTGTGGGACGGGATCAGGTTCTGCACGACGTTGAGGCCGGTCAGGACGACGACCGTGATCCAGTATTCCGGCCGGCGGCACCGGCCCAGCAGATAGCCCTTGATCACGTTCACGAACGCCCCCGAAACACAAAACCCCGCCGCAGGGTAGCGGCGGGGTTGCGTCGGTGAAAGGGCTCTCGCGCCAGGACGGCGCGAGGGGGCTCAGACGGCCACGGCGTTCAGCGGCTGGTCGCCCCAGCGGTTGTCGCCGGTCTGGCCTTCGCTGCAGCCGACCCACAGCGTGAAGCCGATGCTGACCAGGAAGCCCAGCAGCAGGGACATCACCACGCCGCCGGCGCCGGCCAGGGCGAAGAGTTCGGGGTCGCCGCCGTTCAGGGCGATGGCCGCCGCGCCGAAGCCCAGCCACAGGGCCGAGCCGATCAGCATCAGCGGGCCCAGCACGATCGGCAAGGCCTGCCACCAGCCGCTCTTGCCCATGTCGTGCAGGCGCTTGGTGTAGATGCAGACGAAGCAGTAGAGGGTGGCCAGCGCCACGAGATTGCCGATGACCGGAACCCAGCCGGCCACCACGTTGACGCCCAGCAGCATGAGCCAGGCGATCCAGAACGCCTGACGGCCGATACGGCCGTCGGCGGAGAACATCAGGGTTTTCCAGTCCATGTCTTTGTCTCCCAACCTTGAGGAGAGACTAGGGCCGGCCCCTGCGCGCATGAAGTGAAATGGGTGTCATGACAAGGGTTTAACCCGCCGCCGCGGGAAGCGGGGACGAGGGCGGCGCCTCGCCGGCGCGCCGGGGGCCGGGCTCGACCCCCAGCCAGCCCAGCAGCGCCAGCCACAGGATCCCGCAGGCCCCCGCGCCGGTGAAGATCGGCACGATGACGGCCATGCCCTGCAGGTGGCCCATCCAGGCCATCAGCGCGCCGGTCAGGATCAGGTCGACGCCCCAGACCCCGACCAGCGGCCAGGGCCCGTGGCCCATGTCGCGCAGCCGTTTCAGGCACAGGACGCCGCTGATCCAGCCCTGCAGGGCCAGGATCAGCAGGCCCGGGACCCAGCCGTCGAAGCCCAGAGCCGGCCCGCTGACGTCGACCAGCCACGGGCCGATCAGCGGCACGGCGGCCATCGGCGCGGCGCCATGGCGGGCGAAGGCCAGGTAGCCGCCGATCTCGAGCCCCAGCAGCAGGAACAGGCCCAGCCAGAACGGTCCGCGACCGATGGCGCCGCGCGGCGAGAAGAGCAGGGCGAAGAAGGGCACGGCGGGGTCTCCGGCGGGGTTGGATGGAATGTAAGTAAATAATCACTCACATTGTGCAGCTGTCAAGGAGGGCTCTTCATGAGCTTGGCGATGAGCGCCTTTCACGAGGTGCGGCTGCCCGTGCGCCTGGCCTTCGGCGGGACGAGCGGGATCGAGCGCCGGACCGAGATCGTCGGTCTGGCCTCGGGGTTCGAGCACCGGTCCAGCCCGTGGGCGCACGGTCGGCGGCGCTATCTGGTGGGCACGGCGACGCGCAGCCTGGACGAGGCGGCCGAGCTGGTGGCGTTCTTCGAGGCGCGGCGCGGGCGGCTGCACGGCTTCCGGTTCCGCGACCCGGCCGACTTCAAGTCGTGCGCGCCATCGCTGACTCCGGCCCCGGGCGACCAGGCGCTGGGCGTGGGCGACGGGACGCTGCGGACCTTCGCTTTGGCCAAGACCTATGGCGACGGCGAGACGGCCATGTCGCGGCCGATCGTCAAGCCGCAGGCGGGCAGCGTGCGGGTGGCCGTGGCCGGGGTGGAGCAAGCGGCCGGGGCCTTTTCCGTCGACGCCGCCAGCGGCCTGGTGACCCTGGCCGCCGCGCCGGCGGCGGGGGCGGCGGTGAGCGCCGGTTTCCTGTTCGACACGCCGGTGCGCTTCGACCTCGACCGGATCGACGTGACCCTGGAGGGGTTCGGCGCGGCGCGGGTGGGGGCCGTGCCGCTGGTCGAGGTGCGGGCCTGATGCGCGCGGTCGAGGCGGCGCTGGCGGCGCGTATCGAAGGCGGGGCGGCCGGCCTTTGCCACGCCTGGATCCTGACCCGGGCCGACGGCCTGGCGCTGGGCTTCACCGACCACGACCGCGACCTGGCGGTCGACGGCGTGACCTGCCGGGCGGCCAGCGGCTGGACGGCGGGGGCGGTGGAGAGCGAGGCGGGAGGCGGCCCTGGGCTGGCGGCGGCGCTGGGCGCGCTGGACGACGCGGCGATCACGGCGGCCGACATCGAGGCGGGCCTGCACGACGGCGCGCAGGTGGTCTGCCTGCGGGTGGACTGGCGCGCGCCCGACCTTTCCGTCGAACTGTGGCGGGCGCGGGTGGCGCGGGTGTCGTGGACCGGCCGGGCCTTCACCGCCGAGCTGGAGGGACCGGCCCAGGCGCTGGAGCGGGTGGCGGGACGGACCTACGCCAGGACCTGCGATGCGACCCTGGGCGACGCGCGCTGCGGCGTCGACCTTGCGGCCCATCCCGGCGCGACCTGCGACCGGCGGTGGGCGACCTGCCGGACGGTGTTCGCCAACGGCGCCAACTTCCGGGGCTTTCCCAGCCTGCCGGGCGAGGACTTTCTGACGCTCTATCCCGGCGAGGGCGAAATCCACGACGGGGGCCGGCGATGAGGGCCGCGTCGCGCCGGGGCGAGGCCCTGGCCGAGGCCCGGGCTTGGCTGGGCACGCCCTATCAGCACCAGGCCAGCCTCAAGGGCGTGGGCTGCGACTGCCTGGGCCTGGTGCGCGGGGTCTGGCGGGCGCTGCACGGACCCGAGCGCGAGCCCTTGCCGCCCTATCGCCCGGACTGGGCCGAGCTGGGCGCGGGCGAGCCGCTGCTGGAGGGCCTTGGCCGGGCGCTGGTCGCGCTCGCGCCGCGCCAGGCCGCGCCCGGCGACGTGCTGGTCTTCCGCATGGCCGCGGGCGCGGCGGCCAAGCACTGCGCGATCCTGTCGGAGCAAGGTCCGGCGGGGGCGCGGATGATCCACGCCTACTGGGGCCGGGCCTGCGTCGAAAGCTGGCTGGGACCCTGGTGGCGCACGCGGCTGGTCGCCGCCTTTTCGTTTCCGGAGCAAGACTGATGGCGCAGATGATCCTGCAGGCGGCCGGGTCGGGCCAGGGCGTGCTGAGCGCCATCGCCGCCACGGCGGCGGCGGYGGTCGACGCGGGCCTGATGGCGGGCCTGGCGCCGGCCCGCTCGGGACCGCGCATCGCCGAACTGCGCCTGAACGGCGCGGCCGAGGGGGCGCCCCTGCCGTGCGTGTTCGGTCGGGCGCGGGTGAGCGGCCAGGTGATCTGGGCGGCGCGCTTCACCGAGCATCGGCGCGAGAGCGGCGGCAAGGGCGGCCGGGTGCGCACATATGGCTACAGCCTGTCGTTCGCCGTGGCGCTGGGCGAGGGTCCGGTCGACGGGATCGGCCGGGTGTGGGCCGACGGCAAGGTGATGGACATGACCGGGGTGGCCATGCGGCTGCACCGCGGGACCGAGGACCAGGCGCCCGATCCGCTGATCGCGGCCGTCGAGGGCGGCGAGGCGCCGGCCTATCGCGGCGTGGCCTATGTGGTGTTCGAGGACCTGGCGCTGGACGCCTACGGGTCGCGGCCGCCGCAGCTGTCGTTCGAGGTGTTCCGCCGGCCGGGCGGCGACGGCACGGGGCTGGAGGACCGGCTGGAAAGCGTGTGCCTGATCCCCGGGGCGGGCGAGTTCGTGCTGGCGAGCCAGGTGGTGCTGCGCCGCGAGGGGCTGATCCGCACCAGCGCCGAGAACCAGAACAACGCCGAGGGGCGGGCCGACCTGCTGGTCAGCCTCGACCAGCTGCAGGCGCAGCTGCCGAACGTGAAGCACGTGAACCTGGTGGTCAGCTGGTTCGGGACCGACCTGCGCTGCGGCGCGTGCGAGATCGCGCCGGGCGTCGAGGCGCGCGACAAGCCGACCGAGCCGCTGGCCTGGCGGGTGGCGGGGCTGGATCGCGGGCAGGCGCGGTTGATCTCCAGCAGCGCGGGCGGCGTGGCCTATGGCGGCACGCCGTCGGATGAGGCGGTGGCGCAGGCGATCGCCGAACTGAAGCGGCGGGGCCTTTCGGTGACGCTCTATCCGTTCGTGCTGATGGACGTGCCGGCGGGCAACGGCCTGCCCGATCCGCACGGCGGGACCGAGCAGGGGGCCTATCCCTGGCGCGGGCGGATCACCTGCCATCCGGCCCCGGGACGGGCGGGATCGCCGCACGGGACCGGCGCGGCGGCCGCGCAGGCGGCGGCGTTCTTCGACGGCGAGCGGGGCTATGCCCGCTTCGTGCTGCACTATGCCGACCTGGCCGCCCGGGCGGGCGGGGTGGACGGCTTCCTGATCGGCTCGGAGCTGGTCGGACTGACCCGGGTGCGCGACGCGACGGGCTTTCCGGCCGTGGCGGCGCTGAGGGCGCTGGCCGGCCAGGTGCGGGCGGTGGTCGGGCCGGAGACGAAGATCGGCTACGCCGCCGACTGGAGCGAGTATTTCGGCTCGCAGCCGGCCGACGGCTCGGGCGACGTGCGCTTCCATCTCGACCCGCTGTGGGCCGACGCCGACATCGACTTCGTGGGGATCGACTACTATCCGCCGATCACCGACTGGCGCGACGGCGAGGACCACGCGGACGCCCTGGCCGGGTGGGGCGGGCCGCACGATCGGGCCTATCTGCGCCAGGGTCTGACCGGCGGCGAGGGCTTCGACTGGTTCTACGCCTCGCCCGAGGACCGCGTCGCGCAGACGCGCACGCCGATCACCGACGGGGCGCACGGCGAGCCGTGGGTGTTCCGGCCCAAGGACCTTTTGTCGTGGTGGAGCAACCCGCACCACGACCGCCCCGGCGGCGTGCGGCAGGCCGGCCCGACGGCCTGGGTTCCGCGGTCCAAGCCGATCCGGCTGATCGAGTTCGGCTGCGGGGCGGTCGACAAGGGCGCCAACGCCCCCAACCTGTTCGTCGACCCCAAGAGCGCCGAGAGCGCGCTGCCGCCGTTCTCGGACGGAAGCGCCGACGAGCTTGGCCAGCGGCGGGCGCTGGAGGCGGTGCTGGCCATGGTGGCCGACCCGACCGCCAATCCGCGCTCGCCGGTCTATGGCGGGCCGATGATCGAGCAGGCCAGCGCCTGGTGCTGGGACGCCCGGCCGTTTCCCGACTTTCCGGCGCGGGCCGACGTGTGGGCCGACGCCCCGAACTGGCGGCTGGGCCACTGGCTGAACGGCCGGGCGGGCGCGGCGGGGCTGGGCGAGCTGGTTGCGGCGGTGGCGGCGCGGGCCGGGGTCGAGCTGGATCCGGGCGAGGCGTCGGGCGGCGTGGCCGGCTATGTGATCGACCGGCCGATGCGGCTGCGCGAGGCGCTGTCGCCGCTGACCGAGGCCTTCGGACTGGACGCGGTGGAGCGCGGCGGGCGGGTGCGGCTGGTCTCGCGCTCGGGCCCGGCGCTGGGCGCGCTGGCCGGCGACGACCTGGCCTGGCCGGAGGATCGGTCCGCGCCGGCCAGCGCCGCGCGGCGGCTGGAGGATGCGGCGGGCGCGGTGCGGATCCGGTTCGTGGACCTGGCCCGCGACTACCAGGCCGGCGGGCTGATCGTACGGGGCGCGGCCCAGGGGCCGGTGCTGGACGTGGAGGCGCCGATGGTRCTGACGACGGCCCAGGCCGACGCGGTCGCGCGGCGGCGGCTGGACGCCGAGAGCGCGGCGAGGCGCGAGCGGATCGTCCACCTGTCGCCGCTGGCGGCGCTGCGCTGGGAGGCGGGCGACCGCGTCGCGTTCGAGGGCGAGACCTGGCGCGTGGCGCGGGCGGACCTGGACGAGCGGCCGAGGGCGCGGCTGCTGCCCATCCTGCCGCGGGGCAGCGTCGGCGGCGAGATCGACTGGAGCCCGGCCCCGCCGCGTCCGGCGCAGGGGCCGCCGGCGCTGATGGTGCTGGAC
>NZ_JBFTJR010000108.1:0-8183 GCF_056395525.1 Caulobacter sp. 10L414 | reverse complement strand
TGTCCCGCCTTCCCGAGACCTTCTTGCGGCCCCGCTCGATGCGGTCCTCGCCACGCTTGGGCCGGTACCAAGAGCCCTCCCCATGGCGGGGACGGCTTTGATTATGGCCCGGGTTTCAGCGCGTCTGATTGAATTGGCTGAGAAAGTTGCAGAGCGTTGAGTTCGTGGGACTCTTTTCGACAAGCGCCGGGGATGGACAGGGCTCTATCCCCGTCCGGCTTCCTGATCCTTCTCCCTGGAGGGAGAAGGCAGCCTGCGAAGCAGGTCGGTTGAGGGGTTAGGGACCGAAGACGGCGTGCCGGCACGCCGGTTGGCGGCGTACCCCCTCACCCTCCCAGGCTATCGCCTGGGCCCCTCCCTCTCCCCTCCGGGAGAGGGTTTGGGGGGCGATCCCAAGCGTCCGGGAAGCGGAAAACGTCCCCCCTCCAGCCCTTCGGGCCACCTCCCCCCCGAAGGGGGGAGGCTCCTGGTTAGAACGTGTCCTTGCCCAGGTCCTGGCCGCGCTTGCCGGCGGCGGGCAGGTTGGCGCGGGCTTCTTCCAGGACGTCGCCGATCAGGGCCAGGTTCTGGATCGTGGCCAGGCCCCATTGCGAGGACGCGTTGGTCGAGATGCGCGGGATCTCCTCCATCGGCTCGATGACGGCCGGGCCGTCGACGCGGCGCTTGGTGGCGATCGTGCCGACGCCGAGGCCCGCGTCGCCGCTGAAGTATTCGCGCCAGGCCCGCTGGGCCAGGGCAGGATCCTTGCGGTGGAAGGCGGCGTAGGCGGTCAGGCGCGAATGGCCTTCCTTGAGGTTGCGGCCCTTGGCCGGCGCGCCGGTCTTGGCACGGAACTCCGCATCCGAGGCGTTGTAGAACTGGCAGTAGTCGAGCCAGGCCTCGCGGTAGCGCGGATTGTCGATCAGCTGGAACAGCTCGGAATGCACCTCGACCGCGCCGAACACGGCGTTGAGGTGCGAGACGCTGACGGTTTCGCCCTTGCCCAGGAACTTGCCGGTCTTCAGGTCGAAGTCCGTGCCGCCAGCGAACCACTGCTGCTTCATGGCCGCGATGGTGTCCATGCCGGCCACGATGCGGTCGCGCCAGCGCTTGTCGCCCGTACGCTCCCACTCGGTGAGCCAGGCCGCGGCGAAGGCGCTCCAGCTGGTGCCGAAGCCCATGTCGACCACGCCTGGCGGCCGCGAGGGCTGGGCGCCCGGCAGCTTGCGGCCGATGTCGACGCGGGTCAGGCTCTCGTCGGAGTCGATCAGGGCGTGCATCAGGTCGCCCACCCGCTCGTCGGCGGTCAGGTAGTAGTAGTAGCGGCGATAGGCGGCGTTGGAGACGCGCGGCTGCTTGGAGCTGTCGGCCCAGTGCTGCACGCCGTGCCGCGTGCCCAGGCCCCGGTAGGGGCCGATATGGCAGACGTCGACCTCGCCAGTATGCCGGGTCATGGCCTCGGCCAAGCGGAAGACGTCGGCGCGGCCCGAGCGCACGAACGACAGCCACAGCCACAGGTCCGGCGACAGCTCGGAATTGGCCCAGGCGAAGCCGCCGATGTCGTAGCGCCAGACGTGACGGTCGCTGTCATAGGTGTGCATGACGTCGCCGTGGTTCCAGAAGCCGTACCAGCGGTGCTGCTCGACATCGAGCATGTAGAACGCCAGCAGGCCGTCGTTCTGGTCTTCCAGCGCGCGGCGGGTCGGGGTTGAGCGATCGACCAGGCTCCAGTCGCCGAACACCTGCGCCGCCTTCAGGCGGGCGGGGGTGGCGACCAGGCGCGGGGTCTGCCGCAGGCGGCCGGCCATGGCCGCGAAGTCGGGGCGCGAGGGCGTCGTGGGCAGCGCCCAGAGCGTGATCTCGTTGGTGCGGGCGATGCCCAGCGGGCGGCCCCAGTTCTTTTCGTAATCCTCGTAGGTGATCTCCAGGCCTTCGCGCTCGGCCGGGTGATCGTTCATGCCCATGCCGTCGTGGTAGAAGCGCAGGTCCATGGCCGGCGCATCCGGCGACCACAGCCAGACGGTGAACTCGGCGGCGTCCGTATGGGCGTTGCGGATGTCCAGGCGCGTCGGGCAACGCTTCCAGAAGTCGGTCATGGCGAAGGCGACGCCCCCGCTGGCGCCGCCGATATAGCCCAGACCCGTGGCCCGACCGCTGGTGATGGCGTCAATCCAGCCGTGGCCCGGCTTGGTGCGCTTCTTGATCGCAAAGCCGTCGGAATTGGGCTGGCTGAGGGTGAAGTCGCCCCAGGCCGGGATCAGGTCCAGCCGCTTGGAGACGGTCGGGGCCATGCCCTCCAGCCCCGGGGTCTTCTGGCCGGCGACCTGGGCGTCGCGCCAAGCCTTGCCCGGATCGCGGCGCAGGCCGGTGAGCGGGCGGATCCCCTCGCCCCAGACGCCGTCGTTCTCGCCGGCGAAGCGCACGTGGCGATCGTACAGCGGGTCGGTCATCGGCGCCTGGCCGACGAGGCCCAGGCCCCGGATGAAGTCGCGGTTCTCGTCGCCGTCGAAGACGAAGCTGTGCATGATCCGCAGCGAGCGGCCGCCGGCATAGACGTAGAGGCGCAGGGTGAAGGGCAGCCAGGCGCGGCCCGCGCCGCGGTGCTTGCCTTCCAGCTTCACCACCGCGCGGACGGGACCCTTCTGTTCGACGACCAGGCTTTCGATCTCGCCCTCGAAGCGGGTCTCGGTGACCGGGCCGCTCTCGAAATCGGGCTTGTCCTGGGTCAGGGCCACCAGGCGCACGTTGCGAACCGTCTCACGGCCGGCCACGGCGGCGCGGGCGATGATGTCGGCGCCCTTGCGCGGGATCGTCCAGGACTGTTCGCCGCTGATGATCTCGACGGCGTCGGCGGTCTCGCGCACCGAGACGCCGGCGGCCGGCGCGGCCGGCTTGCCGGGAACGACCTTGAGGAAGGGCGCGCGTCCGGTGTCGGCGGGGATGGCGTGACCGGTCCACTTCAGCGAACCGTCGGGCCAATAGGCCAGCGGCCAGGTCTGGACGGGCACGATCTGGCCGTCGGAGCTCGCGACGGTGAGGGTCGTCTTGGCCTTCAGGGCTCCGCGCGGCCAAGGCAGGCCGAAGGTCTGCCCCTCGTGAACCGCGGGGGGAACGTCGTCGAGCCAGCGGACGCCGTCCGCGCCAAGCGGGGTCTGCGGCGCGGCTTGGGCGGCCTGGGCGGCCTGAGCGGCGATCGGGGCGACGGCGCCGGCCAGGGCGGCGGTGCGCAGGAAATCGCGACGATTGAAAGGATCCATGGCGGTGCGCCCTCCCGTACCGGGGCGGTCGAGACGCCGCGCGAGCAGCCGTCGCCACCCTTTCATCACCGGAACGGGCGCAGCTTTATTCTCACATAATGGATAGTCAACGCATTATCTGGAATTTTGCACCTGAGCTGCAAACCACGGTTGAATGCGTTCGAGCGCTTCGCGCACCTCTTGCGTCGAGACCGCGAAACTGAAGCGGATGAAGCGGCGGCCCTCGACCGGATCGAAATCGAGACCCGGCGCGGTGGCCACCCCGGTCTCGCGCAGCAGGCGCTCGCAGAAGGCCAGGCTGTCGTCGGTCAGGTGGCCGATGTCGGCCCAGATGTAGAAGGCGCCGTCGGGCGGGGCGATGGCCGTCAGGCCCAGCGACGGCAGGGCGTCGAGCAGCAGCTGGCGGTTGGCGCGGTAGACGGCGACATGGCCCTCCAGCTCCTCGCGGGCGTCCATGGCGGCCAGGCCCGCGTGCTGGCTGAGCGAGGGGGCGGTCAGGAACAGGTTGCCAACGAAGGCGCGGGCGCGGGCGACAAGGTCGGCCGGCGCGACCAGCCAGCCCAGGCGCCAACCGACCATGCTGAAGTACTTGGAGAAGCTGTTGACGATCAGCGCCGTCGGCTCGAACTCCAGCATCGAGTGCGTGGGGCCGACATAGGACAGGCCGTGATAGATCTCGTCGGAGACGATGCGGATCCCGCGCTCGCGGCAGACCTCGGCGATCGCCGCCAGCTCCTGCGGCGGAATGATCGTGCCGGTGGGATTGGCCGGGCTGGCGATGATCACCCCGGCCGGGGCCGGKTCCAGCGCCGCCAGGGCCTGGGCGGTCAGCTGGTAGCGGCTCTCGGGGCCGCAGGCGATCTCCACCGGCGTCAGGTGAAGAGCCTTGAGGCTGTTGCGGTAGGCCACGTAGCCGGGCCTCGCCAGGGCGATGCGGTCGCCGGGCGTGAAGGCGCTCGACAGCGCCAGCACCAGGGCCGGCGAGGCGCCGCAGGTCAGGATCACCTGCTCGGCCTCGAGGGCGACGCCGTAGGTCTCCTGGTAGTGGCGAGCGATGCGGGCCTTCAGCGCCGGGCTTTCCCAATAGCCCATGCCGTCGCTGTCGAGCACCTGGTGGGCGCGGGCGATGGCGGGCGCGGGCGCGCCGGTCGAGGGCTGGCCGAACTCCATATGGATGATCAGCGCGCCCTCCCCCTTCAGCTGGTGCGCCAGGCGGCTGATGCCGATGGCGTGGAAGGGTTCGATCTCGGCGCGGGTCATCGTGGGGCAGTCCGTCGGAAAACTGCGTGCGACTGCTAGACCTGTTCTGGGCTTTGCGCCATCAACCGGCGCGCAGTCGAGGACCGGCAAGCGGTCGAGGGGAAGTCCGATGTCCAAGAGCACGCCCGCCACCCTGGCGCTCACCAAGGCCGGCGTCGCCTTCGAGGTGGCGACCTACGACTACGACCCCAACGCCGAGCGCGTGGGGCTGCAGGCCGCCGAGGCCCTGGGCGTGGATCCGGGCCAGGTGCTCAAGACCCTGATGGCCCAGGTCGACGGCAAGCCGGTCTGCGTGATCGTGCCGTCCGACCGCGAAGTGAGCATGAAGAAGCTGGCGGCGGCCTTCGGCGGCAAGGCCGCGGCCATGATGAAGCCGGCCGACGCCGAGCGCCTGACCGGCTTCAAGGTGGGCGGGGTCAGCCCGTTCGGCCAGCGCAAGAAGGTTCCCACCGCCATCGAGGACGAGGCCTTCGTGCTGGACCGCGTCTACATCAACGGCGGCCAGCGGGGGCTGCAGGTGCTGCTGGCGCCCGCCGACGCGATGGCGGCGGCGGGAGCGATCCGCGCGGCGCTGGTGGCTTAACCCAACTCGTCGTCATCCCGGCCGGAGCGAAGCGCAGAGCCGGGATGACGAGCTTGAGGGGCGTTAGAACCGGTAGGTCACGCCGACCTGCGCCACCGGGAAGTACTTGAAGTCCTTGGCGTCGTCGCGGACCTCGGCCTCTTCCTCGCGCAGGCGCTGCTGGAAGGTCGGGTCGTTGGACAGCGTGCCGCCCGAGGCGGTCAGATCAACCTTCGGGCTGTCGCTGAACGACACGCCGGCCATGGCCCGGAAGCCCCAGGCGCCGTCGCGGGTGAAGGTGTTGTCCCAGCCCAGGCCGACGAACGGCTGGGCGTCCGACAGTTCGACGTCGCCGGTGATGGTGCCGATCTGGGCGGGCGTGAAGGTGACGCCGCCGATCTCGGTGTCGCGGGTCGGCGTGCCGGCCAGGTTCAGCTTGCGCTTGCCGAAGTAGCTGCCGCCCGAGACGAAGAAGCCGCCCTGCATCGGGTGCCAGTCGAGGAAGACCCCGGCGGTCTTGGACTTGACCTTGCCCTTGTAGGCGACGTCGCCGTAGGTCTCGTCATGGTCGAAGTCGAGCCAGTCGCCGCCGCCGCGGACCACCAGGCTGTCGTTCAGGCGAAACTGGGCTTCGACGCCGAGGCCGGGCGTACCGACATTGGCGCCGACCGCGAAGTTGCCGCCGTCCTGGGCTTGGGCGCCGGCGGCCGCAAGCAGCGCCGCCATCACCGTCGTCGCGAAAAGTCCCGTCTTCATCTTGCGTGTCCCTTGAAGTGCTCGAGGCGTCCTCTAGGGCCGCAAACCCTTATGAAGGCTTGACAGTTCCCATGGCTCAGCTCGCCGCAGCCTCCACGGCCCGCTGCTCGCGCTCCTCGACGGCGCGACGGACGGCCTCCAGGGCCTTGTCGACGACCTCGATCCCCGCCCCTTCGGCCACGCCCTCGACCGTGAGGATGCGGCGCCAGGCGCGCGCGCCCGGCAGGCCGTGGAACAGGCCCAGCATGTGGCGGGTGATGCCGGCCAGCCGCCAGCCCTCGGCCAGGCTGGCCTGGATGTAGGGGCGATAGCGCTCGACGGCCTCGAAGGGCGTCACGTCGGGAACGTCGAGGCCGAACACCCGGCGATCGACCGCGCCCAGCAGGCCCGCCTCGTGATAGGCCGCGCGGCCCAGCATGACGCCGTCGACGTGCTGCAGGTGCTCCAGCGCCGCGTCGACGCTGGGCACGCCGCCGTTGATCGAGATGGTCAGGTCCGGCCGCTCGCGCTTGAGCCTATAGACCAGCGGATAGTCCAGCGGCGGGACGTCGCGGTTTTCCTTCGGCGACAGGCCCTGCAGCCAGGCCTTGCGGGCATGGACGATGAAGGTGGTGACGCCGGCGGCGACGCAACGGTCGACCAGGGTGAACAGAGCCTCTTCCGGATCCTGGTCGTCGACGCCGATGCGGCACTTGACCGTCACCGGAACCTTCACGGCGTGCGCCATGGCGGCCATGCACTCGGCCACCAGGTCGGGCTCGCGCATCAGGCAGGCGCCGAACCGGCCGCTCTGCACGCGATCGGACGGGCAGCCGACGTTGAGGTTGATCTCGTCGTAGCCGTAGTCCTCGCCAATGCGGGCGGCGGCGGCCAGATCGGCCGGCTCGGAGCCGCCAAGCTGCAGCGCCACCGGATGCTGGTCGCTGGCATAGCCCAGCAACCGCTCGCGATCGCCGTGCAGCACCGCGCCGGTGGTGACCATCTCCGAATACAGCAGAGCCCGCGACGACAGCACGCGATGCAGCGACCGGCAGTGGCGGTCGCTCCAGTCCATCATGGGAGCTACGGAAAATCTATGCGCTTGATTTTTCACGATTTTTCTAGCAATATCAGTCCGTTATGTGCACACCTGCACACTCTCGTGTGCACTTCAAGACGCTACTTTTCGCCCTGCTACGACACCTGCTTGCACACACAGAGCACACGAAATTGGCCACGTTCACGCAGCTTCGATCCGGCTCTTGGAGGGCCCAGGTTCGCCGCAAGGGCCGCTATATAGGCGAGACCTTCTTGCTGCGCGAGGACGCGAGACGATGGGCCACAGCCGCCGAGGCTGAGATCGACAAAGGCCGGGCGCCGAAAACAACCTACATCGCCGACAAGACGACCTTCGGCCATCTCATCGACCTGCACCTGGAAGATATGGCGGACGCCAGAAAGCCGGTCGGGCGAACCAAGGCCGCAGTGCTGGAGCTTCTGCGCGGCGACCTCGGCAACAAGAAGTTCTCCGAGCTTGATCGCAAGGCCATCATCGACTTCGGGCGCGCCCGCGCCAAGGGAGGCGCCGGCCCAACGACGCTGGGCATGTACATCTGGGGGATCAGGCTGATCCTCCAACATGCCTCTGCGGTGCACGAGATCGAGACAAGCCTGGAAACCGTCGAGAAGGCACGATTGGCGCTCAAGCACCTGGGCCTGGTCGGCAAGAGCAAACAGCGCGACCGACGCCCGACAGAGGATGAACTCACCGCGCTCTATGCGTTCTTCGACCGTAGTGACCGACGCCTCATTCCGATGACTCGGATCATCCAGTTCGCCATCGCCACGGCCATGCGACAGGATGAAATCTGCCGTGTGACCTGGGGGGACTACAACGCCCGCGCCAAGACGCTCCTTGTACAGGACCGCAAGGATCCACGTCTCAAATACGGTAACGACCAGCCAGTGCCTCTCGTTGGTCTAAGCGGCTACGATCCCATCGCCTTGATCGAGGAGCAACGCCCCTTAAGAAGAAATCAGGACAGTCGTATCTTCCCCTATTACGGCAGGTCAGTCAGCGCAGCCTTTACGCGGGCGACGGCGGAACTGAAAATCCACGACCTTGTCTTCCACGACACCCGCCACGAAGCCACCAGCCGCTTCTTCGAGGCCGGCCTGAACATCCCGCAGGTGGCCCTGATCACGGGCCACAAGGATTGGAAGATGCTGCAGCGCTATACGTGTGTTTCGGCTTGCAAAAATGACCCCCATCTCGGGGATATCGGCGTCCAAAAATGACCCCCTGTCCTTGAGGCTTTGATGGCCAGATCGGCGGCTTGTGTAGCCGCGGATCGAGACGGGGATGTTGGTAGTGGAGACGGTGGCGAAGA
>NZ_JBFTJR010000107.1:0-8970 GCF_056395525.1 Caulobacter sp. 10L414 | reverse complement strand
GATCCTCCCCCTCTGGGGGAGGTGGCCCGAAGGGCCGGAGGGGGGGTCACGCCCCCTCCACCGCCGCCACCCGCTTCAGCGCCGCGCCCAGGTCCTCGACCATCTCGCTCGTCGTCGCCCACGAGCACATGAACCGGGCCGAGCCGTCGAGGAAGCGGTAGACGAACCAGCCCTCGCCGCGCAGCAACTCCAGGGCCGCGTCGCTCATGGTCACGAAGATCCCGTTGGCCTCGACCGGGTGGGCGATCGGATAGGGCATCAGCTCGGCCAGCTTGCGGGCCATGGCGTTGGCGTGGGCGGCGCGGGCCGCCCAGGGGCCGGTGTCGCCATCCTCGCCCAGCAGCCCCAACCAAGGGGCGGCCAGGAACCGGCCCTTGGAGACCAGTTGGCCCGCGTGCTTGATCCGCGCGTCCAGCCGGCGGCGATGGGCGGGGTTGAGGAACACCACCGCCTCGGTCGGGGTGGAGCCGGCCTTGGTGCCGCCCATCACCAGAATGTCGACGCCCAGGCGCTTGACCGCCTTCAGGTCGAAACCCGCCGCCACGGCGTTGGCCAGCCGCGCGCCGTCCAGGTGCACGCCGTAGCCCTTGGCCTTCACCGGATCGATCAGCGCCTTGAGGGCCGCCTCCGAATAGACCGTGCCGTACTCGGTGGCCGTGGTCAGCGACAGGGCCGCGGCCGGCTGGCGGTAGGAGACGTCGGGCTCGGCCAGGGCCGCCTGCAGCGCCGCGCCCTCGATCTTGCCCGACGCGCCCGGCAGGCCGATCAGCCCCACGCCCTGGCCGAAGAAGCCCGGCGCGCCGGTCTCGTCGGTGCAGATGTGGGCGTGCTCATGGGCTAGCACCGCCTCGTGCGGCGAAGCCAGCAGGGTCAGGGCGAAGGCGTTGGCCGCCGTGCCCGACGGCATGAACTTGACCTCGGCGTCGGCGTCCAGCGCCGCGCGGATCCGGTCGCCGGCCGCCTGGCTGACATGGTCGGTCCCATAGCCCGACGCCGTGCCGGCGTTGGCCGCCAGCAGCGCCTCCATCACCTCGGGCATGGCGCCGGCGACGTTGTCGGAGGCGAAGTCGTAGCGGGCCATGGGCGGATCACTCGGCAAGGAAGACAGGCCGCCTCGATGCCGGGCTTTCGCCCCGCGATCAAGCCGCTCGCAGCGCCCGGATCCTCGGCCACAGCATGTTGACCGCCAGGCCGGCCAGGACCAGGCCCGCCGCCATCAGCTTCCAGGCCGGCAGGCCCTCGCCCAGCAGCAGGGCCGAGGCGCTCATGCCGAACACCGGCACCAGCAGGGCCATCGGCGTGATGGTCGCGGCCGGGTGGCGGGCCAGGAGCCAGCCCCAGGCGCCGTAGCCGAACATGGTGTTGCCCACCGCCTGCCAGACCACCGCCAGCCAGGTGCCGAGATCCGCGCCGACCACGCCCCTGACCATGGCCGGCCAGCCTTCCAGCCACAGGGCCATGCCCAGCAGCGGCGGGATCGAGAACAGGCTGGCCCAGACCACATAGCCCAGCATGTTCACCGGCCCGGCCTGGCGCGCGACGATGTTGCCGCAGCCCCAGCTCAGCGCCGCCAGCAGGCCCAGCGCCACGCCCAGCGGCGTGGCCGAGCCGCCGCCGTGCAGGGCGATGATCGCGATGCCGGCGACKGCCAGCAGCAGGGCTGCGACCTGGAAGCCCTTTACCCGCTCGCGGTTGATCTGCATGGCCAGCGCGATGGTGAAGAACACCTGGGTCTGCAGGATCAGCGAGGCCAGGCCCGGCGAGATGTGGCCCTTCATGGCCACGAACAGCAGTCCGAACTGCCCCGCCCCGATCAGCAAGCCGTAGCCGGCCAGATTGAGCCACGACACCGCCGGCTTCTTCACGAAGAACACCAGCGGCAGCAGCACCAGGGTGAAGCGCAGCGTCGCGAAGGTCAGCGGCGGCAGGTGGTTCAGCGCCTGGCGGATGACCACGAAGTTGGTGCCCCACACCGCCACCACCGCCAGGGCCAGCAGGAAATGGCGAAGCGGCAGGGAACTGGGCATGGCGGGCACTCCTCGAACGGCGCCCTAACTAGGCCTTGGGGCCCGGGGAGGAAACCGCCTCCCGGCCCATTTTTGTCCGGACGCCCGCGCCCTGACGGCGGTGTCGCGGCCGAGCAGGCCCGCCGCCATTTCATCTGCCTACTGAGTATTCGGCCTTCCGGGCCACAGTAAACACGGCCGAAATCACTGTGACGCGGCCGTGAAGTTTTCGCGAAACCCGACGCCCGCACGGTCAAGTTTAGCACCTCGTTAGGTGTGAAACCGCCATTCACCCTCGCGAGTGGAGGCGTATTCCGATGTTCACCTTGCGCGACACGGTTTCTTCCCTGGCCCCGGCCAGGGCGGAAGACCTGGGCAAGACCTTGTACGAGCGGTTCCGTGAGGAGCCCGACACCCTGATCATCCCGGTGCTCGACGCCGACGACCGTCCCGTGGGCCTGGTCGAGCGCAACGCCTTCTTCCTGCGCATGGCCGCCGAGTACGGCCGCGCCCTCTACGCCAATCGCCCGATCGAAGTGCTGATGGACAACCAGCCGCTGGTCGTCGAGGCCGACGTCGAGCTGGCCGCCTTCACCAACGACAGCCTGTCCTACCGGGCCAGCGACCTGCTGCGCGGCTTCATCGTCACCGACGGCGGGCGCTATCTGGGCGTGGGCACGGTGATCGGCCTGCTGCAGGCCGCCAGCGAGACCAACCGCCGCAACCTCGACGCCCTGGCCGCGGCCAAGGCCGACGAGGAGCGCGCCCGCACCTTCATGACCGCCGTCGTCGAGTCCATCCCGTCGATGGTGTTCGTCAAGCGCGCTTCGGACCAGAGCTACGTGCTGCTCAACCGCGCCGGTGAGAAGATCCTGGGCTATTCGCGCCAGGAGATGATCGGCCGCACCGACGCCGAGTTCTTCGATCCCGTGCAGGCGGCGATCTATCACGCCCGCGACGCCGAGGTGGTGCGCTCGGGCGAGGTCAAGGTCATCGAGGAGGACCTGATCCCCCGCAAGGACGGCACGACCGCCATCCTGCGCACCAAGAAGATCGCCATCCTCGACGCCGAGGGCCGCCCCGAATACCTGCTGGGCGTCTCGGAAGACATCGCCGAGCGCAAGCGGGCCGAGGCCCAGATCGCGCGCCTGGCCCACTACGACCCGCTGACCGAGCTGCCCAACCGGCTGCTGTTCCACAAGGACCTTTCCGACGCCCTGGCCCGCGCCGCGCGRCGCGAGGACCTGGTGGCCGTGCACTGCGTCGACCTGGACCGCTTCAAGGTGGTCAACGACACCCTCGGCCACCCGGTCGGCGACGCGTTGCTCAAGGCCGCCGCCGAGCGCCTGCGGGCCTGCGTGCGCGAGGGCGACACCGTGGCCCGCCTGGGCGGCGACGAGTTCGCCGTCGTGCAGATGGGCCTGACCGATCTTTCGGGCGCCACGCGCCTGGCCGCCCGCATCGTCGAGGCCCTGGAGGCGCCGTTCGATCTCCTGGGCCACCAGGTGGTGATCGGCGGCAGCGTCGGCGTCGCCGTCTCGCCCGACGACGGCCTGGACTGCGACGAGCTGCTGAAGAAGGCCGACATGGCCCTCTACCGCGCCAAGGCCGACGGCAAGGGCACCTTCCACTTCTTCGAGCGGGCCATGGACGAGCAGCTGCAGGCCCGCCGCGCCCTGGAGCTGGATCTGCGCAAGGCGCTCAGCGAGGGCCAGTTCGAACTGTTCTACCAGCCGCTGTTCGACCTGGAGGCCGACCGCGTCACCGGCTGCGAGGCCCTGCTGCGCTGGTTCCACCCCGAGCGGGGCATGGTCTCGCCCGGCGAGTTCATCCCGCTGGCCGAAGAGATCGGCCTGATCGGCGCCCTGGGCGACTGGGTGCTGCGCGCCGCCTGCGACGAGGCCGCCCGCTGGCCGCAGCACGTGCGCCTGGCGGTGAACCTCTCGCCCGCCCAGTTCCGCGACCGACGCCTGGCCGCCACCGTCGTCCAGGCCCTGGCCGCCTCGGGCCTGGCCGCCGAGCGCCTGGAGCTCGAGATCACCGAAAGCGTGCTGCTGCAGGACAGCGCCTCGAACATGGCCATCCTGCACGACCTGAAGGCGCTGGGCGTGCGCATCTCGATGGACGACTTCGGCACGGGCTATTCGTCGCTGAGCTACCTGCGCAGCTTCCCGTTCGACAAGATCAAGATCGACCAGACCTTCGTGCGCGACATCCTCGACGACGCCGACGCCCTGGCGATCATCAAGGCCGTGCTCGACCTGGGCGCCAGCCTGGGCATCACCACCACCGCCGAGGGGGTGGAGTCCGAGGAACAGCTGCACGAACTGCGCCGCCAGGGCTGCGGCGAGATCCAGGGCTACTTCATCAGCCGCCCCAAGCCCGCGGTCGAGATCGCGGCCCTGCTGGGGGTGGAGACGGCGCCGCGCGGGCTGTCGGACGTGGTGGCGTTTTCGACAAACAAGCCCGCCGAAACGGCCAGCGCGCCCCACAGGGCCGTGGGCTGACCCTGAAGGAACCTCCCCCTCTGGGGGAGGTGATCGCGAAGCGATCGGTGGGGGGAGTGATTGCGAGATCGGCGACGTCTGCGGCAGCTGAGAACGTCCCCCCACCGGCCTCCGGCCGCCTCCCCCAGAGGGGGAGGTTCCTTATGCTCCAGCCGCATCAACCTCCGCAAACCCTTGCCCCTCAAGGCCCGGCCCTTGACTTCGCACTTGCGATATACGAT
Source organism: Caulobacter sp. 10L414 (assembly GCF_056395525.1). Lineage (NCBI taxonomy): Bacteria > Pseudomonadati > Pseudomonadota > Alphaproteobacteria > Caulobacterales > Caulobacteraceae > Caulobacter > Caulobacter sp. 10L414. The sequence continues at coordinate 4,236 of NZ_JBFTJR010000107.1, read as the reverse complement.
ATGAGCCTCGCGCCAGTCGGCGCTATCGGTGCTCCAGCCGCGTGACGAACCCTTTTCGGTTCAGCCTGTCGAGCGCCTTGAAAGCTTCTCATAGACCGCCCGTATCACGCGGGGCGCTCCCCACCGACCCGCCGCCAGGCGAGCCGTGCGAGGACCGCGCGCGCCGTCTCGCGACCGTTTGAAAGATACGTCCGCAGTGACTCAATTCACCGACCTTGGCCTGGCCAAGCCGATCCTCAAGGCCCTGGCCGACAAGGGCTACACCCAGCCCACCCCGATCCAGGCCCAGGCCATCCCGATCGTCATGAAGGGCCGCGACCTGCTGGGCATCGCCCAGACCGGCACCGGCAAGACCGCCGCCTTCGCCCTGCCGATCCTGCACCGCCTGGCCGAAGACCGCCGTCCGGCCCCGCGCCGCGGCTTCCGCTGCCTGGTGCTCTCGCCGACCCGCGAACTGGCCACCCAGATCGCCGACAACTTCAAGGCCTACGCCGCTCACCTGGGCCTGTCGGTCGCCACCATCTTCGGCGGCGTGAAGTACGGCCCGCAGATGCGCGCCCTGGCCGCCGGCGTCGACGTCGTCGTCGCCACCCCGGGCCGCCTGATGGACCACCTGGGCGAAAAGAGCGCCACCCTGGGCGGCGTCGAGATCTTCGTCCTCGACGAGGCCGACCAGATGCTCGACCTCGGCTTCGTGGTGCCGATCCGCAAGATCGCCAGCCAGCTGCCCAAGGACCGCCAGAACCTGTTCTTCTCGGCCACCATGCCGGGCGAGATCGGCAAGCTGGCCGGCGAACTGCTGAAGAACCCGGCCTCGGTCTCGATCACCCCGCAGGCGACCACGGTCGAGCGCATCGACCAGTCGCTGATCTACGTCGAAGCCCAGCGCAAGCGTCCGCTGCTGGCCGAACTGCTGGCCGACAAGAACGTCGAGCGCTCGATCGTCTTCACCCGCACCAAGCGCGGCGCCGACCGCGTGGCCAAGTACCTGACCGCCGCCGGCATCGAGAGCGCCTCGATCCACGGCGACAAGACGCAGGGCCAGCGCGAGCGCGCCCTCGCCGCCTTCAAGGCCGGCGAGGTCAAGGCCCTGGTGGCGACCGACATCGCCGCCCGCGGCATCGACGTCAACGACATCAGCCACGTCTTCAACTACGAGCTGCCCAACGTGCCGGAGGCCTATGTCCACCGGATCGGCCGCACCGCCCGCAAGGGCAAGGACGGCGTGGCCATCAGCTTCTGCTGCGACGACGAGCGCAGCCTGCTGAAGGACATCGAGAAGGCCACCCGCCAGAAGATCCCGTCCTTCGACCGACGCAACGACAAGGCCCTGGCGGCCGCGGCGGCCGTCGCCGACAAGCTGGCCCCAGCCGAAAAGTACGTCGACCCGCGCAAGGCCGACCCGCGCAACAACGTCCCCTCGGAACTGCGCCGCAAGCGCAACCGTAACGGCGGCGGCCAGGGCAAGGGCGGCCAAGGCGGCGGCCAGCAGGCCCAGGGTCGTGGCGACGGCCGCAACGGCGGTCGCGGCAAGGGCGGCGGTCAAGGCCAGGGTAAGGCGGCCGCCGGCGGCGGCGACTTCCGCGGCCCCAAGCGCGGCGTGCAGCAGGTCGAGACCCGCTGGAGCCCCATCGACTAAGGAGCCCCTGCTCCAACCAAGGAAAGGCCGCCTCCTCCGAGGCGGCCTTTTTTCTGCGCCGGCCCGCCGAACCGGCGCCGCCCCAGGGTCGAGCCGGCTCGCCCCGGCGGCGAAAACCGCAGCCCTGGGCCGAGCGAACTGCGACGCTTGCGCGCAGGGGTGGCGCTGCGCCCTTGCAACCGCTTTGGCCCTCGGATCATTGTTCGCCCGGACCCGGCTTTAGGGGAGCCGGTGGGAGGGACAAAACGCCATGCCGCAGGGCGAAGGGCGGAGCTTGCCTGCGTTCACGCGCCTGGCCGGCGGGGAAATGGCCGCGCGCGTGAAGGCTTTCGATTGGTCGAAGACCCCGCTGGGTCCGCGCGACGCGTGGTCGCCGAGCCTGCGCCTGGCCGTCGACATGCTGATGGCCACCAACTTCCCCATGGCCCTGCGCTGGGGGCAGGACCTGATCCTGATCTACAACGACGCCTACGCGCCCTCGCTGCGCGAGCGTCATCCCGACGCGCTGGGCCGGCCGTTCACCCAGCATTCCGACGCCTTCCGCGCCACCCTGCTGGGCATCCACCAGGACATCCTGTCGGGCCAGAGCGGCGGCTACGCCCTGGAGCGCATGCCGCTGCAGGTCGAGCGCGAGGCCGGCGACGCGCGGCTGGCCCACTTCGCCGTCAGCTACAGCCCCGTGCCCGACGAGACCGCCCCCACCGGCGTCGGCGGGGTGCTGATCTCGGCCGTCGAGGTGACCGGCGCGGTCGAGACCGAGAAGGAACTGCGCGACACCCAGGCTCGCTACAACATGGCCCTGGAGGCCGCCGGCGGCGTCGGCGCCTGGGAGTGGGACATCAAGGCCAACAAGGTCTATTGCGACGCCCGCTACGCCAGCCTGCACCAGGTGGATCCGGCCTTCGCCTCCCTGGGCCTGCCGGCCCAGCGCTTCACGCCGGCCGTGCACGACGAGGACCGCGAGCGGGTGCGCGACATCGCCCTGGCGGCGATGCAGACCGGCGGCGCGTTCGCCGACGAGTATCGCCTGGTCCAGGCCGACGGCTCGGTGCGCTGGGTCGCGGCCAGCGGCCATTGCTATCTCGACGCGGCCGGCCAGGCCGACCGCAACGCCGGCGTCGTCTTCGACATCACCGAGCGCAAGCGGATGGAAAGCGAGCTCCTGGAAGCCCGCCTCGACCGCGACATCGCCATGGAAGCCGCCGGCATGGGCCGCTGGGACCACAATCCCAGCACCGGCCAGCGCTACTGGGACCAGCGCTCGTGCCAGATGTTCGGCGTGCCCGAGCCTGGCCCGCAGGACTTCCAGGGCTTCATCGACCTGCTGCATCCCGACGACGTGGACGGCGTGCTGGCCGCCGTGACCGCCGCCACCGACCCCGCCGGCGACGGGCTGATCAACATCGAGTACCGCATCGTGCGCCCGTCGGACGGCGCGCTGCGCTGGATCGAGGTGTTCGGGCGCGCCTATTTCGAGCGCGGCGCCTGCGTGCGCTTCGTCGGCGTCGGCTCGGACGTCACCGAGCGCAAGGAGGCCGCCCGCAAGCTGGTCTCGCAGGAAGAGACCCTGCGCCTGGCCATCGAGGCCGCCGACGTCGGCACCTGGGACCTCGACATCCGCAACGACGTGCTGACCTGGTCGGACCGCTGCTACGCGATGTTCGGCGTCGCCCCGGGCACGCCGGTCGTGCGCGACGACTTCTACACCAACCTGCACCGCGCCGACCGCGACGAGGTGCGCGAGGCCCTGCGCCGCACCCTGGATGGCCGCATCCGCGCCGACTACGACGTCGAGTTCCGGGTGATCGGCCGCGAGGACGGGGTCGAGCGCTGGCTGGCGGCCAAGGGCAAGGCCTTCTTCGACGCCGACGGCAAGCCGGTGCGGATGATCGGCACCACCGTCAACATCACCGACCGCAAGCGCGCCGAGCTGCATCTGCGGCTGCTGGTCAACGAGCTGAACCACCGGGTGAAGAACTCGCTGGCGACGATCCAGGCCATCGCCGGCCAGACCTTCCACGCCGCCCGCTCGCTGCCGGCCGCGCAGGAGGCCTTCACCGCCCGGATCATCGCCCTGTCCGAGGCGCACGACGTGCTGACCCGCGAGAACTGGGAAGGCGCCGACCTGCTGGACGTGGTCGACCGGCTGGTGGCCCTGCACGGCGGCGAGGGCCGCTTCGTGCTGGACGGTCCGTCGGTGCGGCTGTCGCCGCGCCCGGCCCTGTCGCTGTCGATGGCCCTGCACGAACTGGCCACCAACGCGGTGAAGTACGGGGCCCTGTCGCGCCAGGGCGGCCAGGTGACGATCAGCTGGAGCGTCGACTACAGCGGCGTGCCGCGCCTGTCGCTGCGCTGGAGCGAAAGCGGCGGCCCGCCGGTGGTCGCCCCCACGCGGCGCGGCTTCGGTTCGCGCCTGATCGAGCGCGGCCTGGCCTCGGAACTTTCCGGCGAGGCCCGCATCGACTTCCGCCCCGAGGGCGTGGAGTGCTCGATCACCGCGCTGCTGGACTGCTAGCGTAAGCCCCCTCAGTCGCTCCGCGACAGCTCCCCCAAAAGGGGGAGCATCTTGGCGCRATAGATCCTCCCCCTCTGGGGGA
>NZ_JBFTJR010000106.1:0-9147 GCF_056395525.1 Caulobacter sp. 10L414 | reverse complement strand
GGACCGCTTCGTCTCCGGAAAGCTGGCCACCAGCTACATCAAGGACGAGTTCCCCGACGGCTTTGCCGGAACCGAGCCCACCGCCTTCCAGGCCGACCTGCTGACCGCCGTCGGTTGCGCCATGCAGCGCCTCCAGGCCCAGCGCCTGGGCCGCGCCCGGGCCGACTGGACGGTGGTGATCGGCCACGGCAAGCAGCGCGTGCATCTGTCGGGCGAGGGCCAGTCCTTGAACGTCGCGCTGCTCGACCAGGGCCGCACGCTGAACCTCGCCGACATCGCCTGGCGGCCGGGCCTGCCCACCTTCCGCGGCGTGCTGGACGGCCAGGCCTTCACCGCCGAGGTCGCCCCCGCGCCCGAGGGCTTCACCATCCGCCACCGCGCCGCCAAGGCCAGGGTGCTGGTGCTGACCGCCCGCAGCGCCGAACTGCACGACAAGCTGCCCGCCAAGGCCCCGGCCGACACCTCCAAGCTCGTCCTCTCGCCGATGCCGGGCCTGGTGGTCTCCATGGACGTCGCCGTCGGCCAGCAGGTGCGCGAGGGCGAGGTCGTCTGCGTGCTCGAGGCCATGAAGATGCAGAACATCCTCCGCGCCGAGCGCGACGCCGTCGTCAAGACCGTCAACGCCAGGCCCGGCGACCCCGTCGCCGCCGATCAGGTCCTCGTGGAGTTCGACTGACGCCTGTGTTTAGGTCGCCCCCGAAATCAATCGGGGGACGATTCCATGGACGTGAAGCACAAGCTGTTCGGCTTTTCCGGGCGTATCCGGCGGCTCGACTACTGGCTGCTGGGGATCGGCACGAGCATCGCCATCGGCGTGCTCGACGCGGTCCAGACTCTGGTGCTGAACGCCGGTGACTTCAACGCCCTGGAGACGGGCGGCAACATCGCCAGCGTCGTGATCTCGCTGGCGCTCAATCTGATGGGTCTCTGGATCAACATCGCCCTGATGCTCAAGCGCTGTCACGACCGCGACAAGCGTTGGGGCTGGGTGGCCTTCTTCCTGCTGGTGCCGATCGTCGGCTGGATCTGGGGTTTCATCGAGCTGGCCTTCCTGGACGGCACCCAGGGGCGCAACCGCTTTGGTCCCTCGCCGAAGGGCGTCGGCGGCGGCGAAGAGGACGACCTGGCCAAGGTCTTCGCCTGAGCACGGTCGGGTTTCGGCGGCGCGGCCAGCAACCTTGGGTTTGTGAAACGCCGCGTCGCGTGATCTAAGCTTGGCCATGGCCAAGAAGCGCACGCATTTTCTCGTCGAAGGACTGTTCGGGTTCGAGGGCCGCATGCGGCGCTCGGAGTTCTGGATGCTGAACATCGGGATCGGCGCGATCAAGTTCGTGCTGGCGCTCGTGATCGGCGGGGCCATGGGCCTGGGGATGGGCGATCAGCAGGGGCTCTTCGTGCGGCTTGGCCTGGATGCGCTGTTCTTCTGGCCGGCGCTGGCCTTCGCGGTGAAGCGCGGGCACGACCGCAACCGCCCGGCCGCCTTTTCGATCGGACTGACGGCGGTCATCACCGCGATGGCGCTGTGGCTGGTCTTCCTGTCGGCCTCGGTGACCGCGGCCGCCGGGACCGCCGACATGGGCGCGGTGGCCGTCATCGGCATCGGCTCGCTGATCTATATCGCCCTGCTGATCTACTGGTTCGTCGACTATGGCTGCCTGGACGGCACGAAGGGCCGCAACCGGTTCGGCGCGTCGCCCAAGGGCCTGAAGGGCCCCGGCGACAAGGACCTGTCCGAAGCCTTCGCATGAAGACGCTGGCCGGCAAGCTGTTCGGTTTCTCCGGGCGGCTGGTCCGTCGCGACTACTGGCTGCTGGGCCTGCCGGCCTTCGCCGCACTGGTCGCGGTCAACCTGCTGATCCCGGTCGAGATGACGCCGGGCGGGCCGATCTACACGCCGCCGGTCATCCTGCGCCTGGCGCTGTCGGCGCCGCTGATCTGGGCGTTGTACGCGATCGGGCTCAAGCGCTGCTACGATCGCGGCAAGGGGCGCGGCTGGCTGCTGCTGTTCCTGGTCGTGCCCGTGGCCGGCTGGGCCTGGAGCCTCGTCGAACTGGGCTTCCTGCGCGGCCAGCCGGGCGCCAACCGTTTCGGCCCTTCGCCCTACGGCGACGAGAGCCTCGACGAGGTTTTCGCGTGATGACCTTCGCTCGGAAAATCTTCGACTTCCGCGGTCGGCTGCGGCGGCGCGACTATTGGCTGCTGTCGATCTTGGTCGGCATCGTGGTCTACGTGTCGTTCTTGGCGGTGAGAAGGGGGCTGGGCTTCGACGAGGACGAGCTGCCGATATGGTGGACGAGCCTGGTCACCCTCTGGCCGAGCGCGGCCGTCACGGTCAAACGGCTGCACGATCGCAATCGCAGCGGCTGGCTGGCCATTCCGCTTCTTCTGCCGATCGCGACCGGCCTTCTGCTGGGCCTGTTTCCCGATCCCCGGCTGGAGATCGCCGACCGCGTGTTCTCGGGCCTCATGAGCCTGTGGATGCTGGTCGACCTGGGGATCCTGGACGGCACGAAGGGGCCCAATCGCTTCGGTCCTTCACCCAAGGGGATAGGTCCGACGCCGGAAGGCGAGATCAGCGAAGTTTTCGCCTGAAGGTGTGACCCGGCGGCGACTTCCGCTCGCGCTCGCCTGCGCCTAGGTTCCGGCCAGAAGAGTCGCGGAGCCTTAGATGAACGGTCGGATCGATTGGGCGGAGCTGTTCCTGTCCTCAACGGGCAGGCTGGCGCGCGCGCCGTTCCTGATCGCCTCGGCCGTGCTGATCGGCGTGGCGGTGCTGTACGAGGCCATCGCCGGCGACGTTCTGCGGCTGCTGACCGGTTGGCTCGTCTATTCGGCCCTGTTCTACAGCGGCGCCTGCGTGCTCTCGAAGCGCCTGCACGACCGCGGCCGTTCGGGCTGGTGGGCGGCGCTGGTGCTGGTGGCCCTGGTCGCCGTCTGGCCGACCCCGCAGCACTTCCTCGACTTCGTGTTCGCCCTGGTGATCGTCTGGGCGATCGTCGAGCTGGGCGTCATGGGAGGCGAGCAGGGGGCCAACCGCTACGGCCAGCCGCCCTTGAAGGCGCCCGCGATCTAGTCGCCCTGCACTGGCGGGGCCGCGTCCTCGACCGCGCCGAACACCTTGCGGAAGCTGGCCTTCAGGGCCTCGTCGGCCTCGTCCAGCGTCACCGGCAGGCCAAGGTCCACCAGGCTGGTGACCCCGTGCTCCACCTGGCCGCAGGGCACGATGCCCGAGAAGTGCGACAGGTCAGGCTCCACGTTCAGGCTGATCCCGTGGAAGCTGACCCAGCGGCGCAGCTTGACGCCGATGGCGGCGATCTTGTCCTCGCGCGACCAGCCCGCGCCCTTGCGCTCGACCCAGACGCCCACGCGTCCCTCGCGCATCTCGCCGGTGACGTTGAAGGCGGCGAGGGCGTCGATGATCCAGGCCTCCAGGGCCGCGACGAAGGCGCGCACGTCGCGTCCGCGCCGGGTCAGGTCCAGCATCACATAGGCCACCCGCTGGCCGGGGCCGTGATAGGTGAACTGGCCGCCGCGGGCGCTCTCGAACACCGGAAAGCGCTCGGGCTCCAGCAGGTCGGCGGTCTTGGCCGAGACGCCGGCGGTGTAGAGCGGCGGATGCTCCAGCAGCCAGATCAGCTCGCCCGCCGTCCCGTCGGCGATGGCCGCCGCCCGGACCTCCATGGCGGCAACGGCTGCCGGGTAGGGCACGTAGCCGGTCGAAACCGCCCACCCCGCAGGCGCGCCGTCGGCGCGCGACAAATCGGGAAGGCCTTTGTCTTCAAGGTTTAACGGGCGATCAAGCATGCGGCCTTAGTCTTGCATGAGCCGGGGCGCGGTCATCCCGCCGCTCGGCAACTTCAGTTCCAGGGGCCTTACTTCGTGAGCCAGGTCAACGCCGTCAATGTCGAGATCTCCGTTCTGCTCGGCCGGTCGATCCTGCCGATGCAGCAACTGCTGCGCATGGGCCGCGGCGCGGTGATCCCGCTGGACGCCAAGACCAACGACGAGGTCTGGATCCTGGCCAACAACCACCCGATCGCCCGCGGCGAGATCCAGATCAACGACGATCGCATCGCCATCCAGGTGACCGGCCCGGCCGACGTCTACGACTACATGGCCGGCGGCGCCTGAAGTTCCCTGTGGGTTCTTCGAGATAATCGAACTCTCCTCTTCCCAAAGCCGATTCAGTTTGCTACCTGCCGCGCCTCACCACGAGCGGTCGTGGCGGAATTGGTAGACGCGCAGCGTTGAGGTCGCTGTGGGGCAACCCGTGGAAGTTCGAGTCTTCTCGACCGCACCAGGTGAACTTGCGTAGAGCGCGGCAGGCTTCGGTTTCCGAATCGCCTTCCGCGCTCTAACCATTTTTCGGCCAAGGTTTGGGAGCAACCGCCCGCCAAGCTTCGGCTTTCAATCATTCGGATCACGCGCGCGCAGCTCAAGCCTCGCCTAAAGTTCAGGAGGTCCCCATGACCCGGGAAAACGCCGACCTGAGCGAAGACGCGCGCCACGCCCTGACCATTCCCGAGCCGGAAGTCGTCGAGGATCTCGAGGACCTGGCGCTCGGCGACGACTACGCCCTCAAGCCCGACTATGTGGAGATGGTGGTCGACGCGGCCGATCGCGGCGACACCGCGCGCCTGTCCGAGCTGGTGGGCGCGCTGGATCCCGCCGACGTCGCCGACCTGATGGGCTTCCTGTCGGCCGCCTATCGCGAGGAGGTCATCCCCGTCCTGGCGCCCCACGCGCTGGGCGAGATCATCTCCGAGCTGGAAGACAACATCCGCGAGGAGGTGCTGGAGGCGACCCCATCGGTCACCCTGGCCCGCGCGCTGGAAGAGCTCGACACCGACGACGCCGCCGACGTCATCGACGACCTGGACGACACCAAGCGCTTCCAGGTGCTGGCGGCCATGGGCGAGACCGACCGGGCGGCCATCGAGACCACGCTGTCCTACGAGGACGAGACCGCCGGCCGCCTGATGCAGCGCGAGTTCCTGGCCGCGCCGCAGTTCTGGACCGTGGGCCACACGATCGAGCACGTGCGTCAGTCGGGCGACAGCCTGCCGGAGCTGTTCTTCGACGTCTATGTGGTCGACCCGTCCTACACGCCCGTCGGCGCCCTGCCGATCAGCCTGCTGCTGACCAGCAAGCTGGAGAGCCCCCTGGCCGAGATCATGGAGCCGGTGACCGAGATCACCGTCGACATGGACCAGGAGGAGGTGGCCTACATCTTCGACAAGTACCACCTGATCAGCGCCCCGGTGGTCGAGGCCGGCGGACGGCTGGTGGGCCAGATCACCGTCGACGACATCGTCGGCGTCATCCGCGAGGAGGCGCAGGAAGACATCCTGGCGCTGGCCAACGTGTCCGACGTCGGCCGCGACGCCAGCGTCGTCGAGATCGTGCGCTCGCGCCTGCCCTGGCTGCTGCTGAACCTCCTGACCGCGACCATCTCGGTTTCGGGCATCGCCCTGTTCCAGGAAGAGATCTCCAAGCTGGTGGCCCTGGCGGTGCTGATGCCGATCGTCTCGTCGCTGGGCGGCAACGCCGGCACCCAGACGCTGGCCGTCGCCGTGCGGGCGCTGTCGAGCAAGGAGCTGACGGCCGCCAACGCCACGCGCATCATCACCCGCGAGCTGCTGGTGGGCCTGATGAACGGCCTGACCCTGGCCATCGTCATGGGCGGGGCGGTCTATGTCTTCTACGACAATCCCAAGCTGTCGCTGACCGTGGCCCTGGCGCTGGTGGTCAACATCTTCACCGCCGCCGTCGGCKGCATCCTGGCGCCGCTGACGCTGGAGAAGATGGGCCGCGACCCGGCCGTGTCGTCGTCGATCTTCGTGACCTTCCTGACCGACTTCGCCGGCTTCTTCTCGGTGCTTTTGATCGCGGCGCTGCTGTTCAACTGACGGTGTCTCACTTCTCCTCATGGGAGAAGTGGAAACAGGGGCGAGCGGCGCCGGTCTTGCGCGGGACGAGGCGAGGGCATCCGCCCCTGTTTCAAATTGGGTCGTTTCTCGCGATGAAGCCGCGTCATCAGGTCTCCCGCGCCGCCGTCGATCTCATCAAGAGATTCGAGGGCTATCGGCAGAAAGCCGCCCAGCTGCCCGACGGCCGCTGGACGATCGGCTACGGGCACACCCTGACCGCCCGGAGCGGCGCCAGCGTCTCGGAACAGGACGCCGAGGCCCTGCTGCTCTACGACCTGATCACCGTGGCCCACGCGGTGAACGAGCACACCTACGCCCCGCTGAACCAGAACCAGTTCGACGCCCTGACCTGCTTTGCGTTCAACATCGGGACCGAGAACTTCATGCGCTCGGGCGTGCTGCGCCGGATCAACGAGGGCTCGCTGCTGCAGGCCGCCTGCGCCATGGAGATGTGGCGCAAGGCCGACTTCGAGGGCGAGCGGATCGTCATCGACGCCCTGGTGCGCCGTCGCGCCGCCGAGAAGACCCTGTTCCTGACCCCGCCCGACGGCCAGTGGGTGCCCGCGCCCAGTCCGGTGCTGCGGCCCAAGGTCGACTACGACGCCAGCTGCGCCGTTCCGAAACAGACCCCCGCCGCCGTCTCGGCCCGCCTGGAGGGCGACAGGGCCGTCGCCGAGCGCGAGGAAGGCCCCGCGCCCCTGACCCCGGCCGTGCCGGAAGAGGACGCTCCCAGCGCCAGCCAGCAGGCCGCCGCGGCCGTCAGCGCCCGCCTGGAAGCCATCCTGGCCGACGAGCCCGCCCGCCCGGTCGCCAAGCCGGTGCAGGACCTGGCCATGCCCGAGCCGCCGCTGGCTCCCGCCGCGGCCCCCGTGCCGGTCCCGGCCGCCGAGCCCGCCCCGGTGCTGCACGCGCCCGTCGAGCCCGCGCCCACCCTGGAGCCCTTCCGCCTGACGCCGGAAGAGCCGGTTCCGGCCCAGGCCCCGCTGTTCGTGCCCGATCCTCCGGCGGCGCCGGCCCCCCTCCCGTCGCAGGTCGAGCCGACCCTGTTCGAGACCGCCCGCGAGCCGGCCCGGTCGCCCTTCAACCTGGGCGGCTTCTCGACCAGCGGCGCCGAGGTCGACATCCAGACCCTGGACGTGCCGCTGAACCCGCCCGAGCAGCCCGCCTTCGGCGGCGGCAGCCTGCTGGTCAGCCTGGGCCTCTTGGGCCTGGCCCTGTTCGGCGGCGGCGTGCTGTGGAACCTGTCGGTGGCCTCCGATCCGGGCCTGACCGCCGTGCGCATGTTCGGCTGGGGCGCCAGCGTCATCGGCGTGATCTGCTTTGCGGTCTCGGCCTATCTGCTGCTGCGCAAGCTGGGCGGACCCGATCTGGACGACGAATGATCGTCGAACGGTGTGGCTGAAAGGCCGGTCGGACCCCTGATCGCTCAGGAAAAGAGCATGAACGCCCGCTGGTCTCGTTGATCGGCGGGCGTTTGTGCTATGCCTCTGGGCATGACGCTGCAAACCGCACCCTCGATGGACTTCGCGCTCGGCGAGACGGCCGACGCGATTCGTGAAACCACGGCCCGCTTCGCCGCCGACAAGATCGCGCCCCTGGCGGCCCGGATCGACGAGACCAACGCCTTCCCGCGCGAGCTGTGGGTCCCGATGGGCGACCTTGGCCTGCACGGCATCACGGTCGAGGAGGAGTTCGGCGGCCTCGGCCTCGGCTATCTCGAGCACGTGGTGGCCATGGAGGAGATCTCCCGCGCCTCGGCCTCGGTGGGCCTGTCCTACGGCGCCCACTCCAACCTCTGCGTCAACCAGATCCGCCGCTGGGCCACGCCCGAGCAGAAGACCCGCTACCTGCCCAAGCTGATCAGCGGCGAGCATGTCGGCTCCCTGGCGATGAGCGAAGCCGGCGCCGGCTCCGACGTCGTCTCGATGAAGCTGCGCGCCGAGCAGGTGGGCGACCGCTACGTGCTGAACGGAACCAAGTTCTGGATCACCAACGCCCCGCACGCCGACGTGCTGGTGGTCTACGCCAAGACCGGCGAGGGCAGCCGCGGCATCACCGCCTTCCTGGTCGAGAAGGGCATGAAGGGGTTCAGCGTCTCCAAGAAGCTCGACAAGATGGGCATGCGCGGCTCCGACACCGCCGAGCTGGTGTTCGAGGACTGCGAGATCCCCGAAGAGAACGTCATGGGCCCGGTGGGCGGCGGCGTGGGCGTGCTGATGAGCGGCCTCGACTACGAGCGCGCGGTGCTGTCGGCCGGCCCCCTGGGCATCATGCAGGCCTGCCTCGACTATGTGCTGCCCTATGTGCGCGACCGCAAGCAGTTCGGCCAGGCGATCGGCTCGTTCCAGCTGATGCAGGGCAAGGTCGCCGACATGTACGTGGCCCTCAATTCGGCCCGCGCCTACGTCTACGCGGTCGCCAGGGCCTGCGACGCGGGCAAGACCACCCGCTTCGACGCCGCCGGCGCGATCCTGATGGCCAGCGAGAACGCCGTGAAGGTGTCGCTGGAAGCCATCCAGGCCCTGGGCGGCGCCGGCTACACCAAGGAATGGCCGGTTGAGCGCCTGCTGCGCGACGCCAAGCTCTACGACATCGGCGCGGGGACCAACGAAATCCGCCGCTACCTGATCGGCCGCGAACTGGTCGGGGCGTAACCCAAGATCCTCCCCCTCTGGGGGAGGTGGCCCAGAGGGCCGGAGGGGGCCAGCGCCGGCGTCAAGAACCCCCTCAGTCGCGGAGTTTATCCTCGGGCCGGCCTTTGGCCGGACCCGGGGGCGACAGCTCCCCCAGAGGGAGAGCATCCGGCTCCAGGAACCTCCCCCTGTGGGGGAGGCGGCCGAAGGCCGGTGGGGGGACGTTTTCGGCTTCCGAGGCCGTGTCCGATTACCCACCAACTCCCCCCACCGATCGCTGCGCGATCGCCTCCCCCACAGGGGGAGGTTCCCAATTATGGGGACAGAGCCGCGTCCATCCCCGGCGTTCGCCGAAAACTCCTGAACCAATCCAGCGACTTGTAACTTTCTCAGCCTCCCCAATCAGACGCGCTGAATCCGGCCGCATAATCATTGGGTCCCGTCGCAGGGAGAGGGCGCAAGGATCCGGCCCGAAGCGGCGACGTGGATGCGATCGAGCGGGTTTAGAGGGCGGGGGACGTAAACCCGCCTATCGGTTGGTTCGCCTGTCATGAACCTCCGCCCGTCCAAGGGTCCGCGCCGCC
>NZ_JBFTJR010000105.1:0-9653 GCF_056395525.1 Caulobacter sp. 10L414 | reverse complement strand
CCGCTGCCCCGGCCCCGGCCGCCGTTCGCGGCGACGCCGTGAAGTCGCCGATGGTCGGCACCGCCTACCTCTCGCCGCAGCCCGGCGCCGACGCCTTCATCAAGGTCGGCGACACCGTCTCGGCCGGCCAGACCCTGCTGATCGTCGAAGCCATGAAGACCATGAACCCGATCGCCGCGCCGAAGGCCGGCAAGGTCGTCGAGATCCTGGTCGCCGACGCCCAGCCCGTCGAGTTCGGCGAGCCGCTCGTCGTCATCGAGTAAGCGCGCCATGTTCGACAAGATCCTCATCGCGAACCGGGGCGAGATCGCGCYCCGGGTTCACCGCGCCTGCAAGGAAATGGGCATCGCCACCGTGGCGGTCCATTCCGAGGCCGACCGCAACTCGATGTGGGTGCGCCTGGCCGACGAGAGCGTGTGCATCGGCCCCGCTCCGGCGGCCAAGAGCTACCTCAACATCCCGTCGATCATCGCCGCGGCCGAGATCACGGGCGCGCAAGGCATCCACCCGGGCTACGGCTTCCTGTCGGAGAACGCCCGCTTCGCCGAGATCGTCGGCGCTCACGGCTTCACCTTCATCGGTCCCAAGCCCGAGCACATCCGGATGATGGGCGACAAGATCACCGCCAAGCAGGCCGTGAAGGACGCCGGCATTCCGGTCGTTCCGGGCTCTGACGGCGGCGTGTCGACCGAGGAAGAGGCCTTCGCGGCCGCCGATCAGATCGGCTTCCCGGTGCTGATCAAGGCCGCCGCCGGCGGCGGCGGTCGCGGCATGAAGGTCGCCCAGACCCGTGAGGACCTGGCCGAAGCGGTGGCGACCGCCCGCGCCGAAGCCCGCGCCGCCTTCGGCGACGACACGGTCTACATGGAGCGCTACCTCCAGAAGCCGCGCCACATCGAGTTGCAGGTCATCGCCGACAGCCACGGCAACGTGGTGCACCTGGGCGAACGCGACTGCTCGCTGCAGCGGCGTCACCAGAAGGTGCTGGAAGAAGCCCCCTCGCCCGCCCTGTCGGCCGAAGGTCGCGCCAAGATCGGCAAGATCGTCGTCGATGCGGTCAAGGCCATCGGCTATCTCGGCGTCGGCACCATCGAGTTCCTGTGGGAGAACGACGAGTTCTTCTTCATCGAAATGAACACCCGCCTGCAGGTGGAGCACCCGGTCACCGAAGCCATCACCGGCATCGACCTGGTGCGCGAGCAGATCCGCATCGCCGCGGGCCTGCCGCTGTCGTTCACCCAGGAAGACGTCGTGTTCGAGGGCCACGCCATCGAATGCCGCATCAACGCCGAGAACGCCCGCACCTTCACGCCCTCGCCGGGCACGGTGACGGACTTCCACGCGCCGGGCGGCCTGGGCGTGCGCCTGGATTCGGCGATCTACACCGGCTACGCGATCCCGCCCTACTACGACAGCCTGATCGGCAAGCTGATCGTGCACGGCCGCGACCGCGCCGAGTGCATCGCGCGCCTGAAGCGCTGCCTGGGCGAGATGGTCGTCGGCGGCGTCGAGACCACGATCCMGCTGTTCCAGGACCTCCTGGTCCAGCCCGACATCCTGGCCGGCGACTACGACATCCACTGGCTGGAACGCTGGATCAAGTCGCAGGGCTAAGGCCTTATCTTGGTCGGCCCCGGATCCTTCCGGGGCCGATCGAGACGATCGGAACCCACTGACTCGCATGGACGACGCCTTCGGCCTCGACGATCTCGTCGCCTGCTACGAACGCGGCGTCTTCCCCATGGCCGATGCGCGCCATGACGAACGCCTCTTCCTCATCGATCCGCAATGGCGCGGCGTGCTTCCGCTGGATGCCATGCACATCCCAAGGCGCCTGGCGCGCACCGTGCGCGGCGAGCCCTTCGAGGTGCGCGTCGACACCGCCTTCGACGCCGTGGTCGAAGCCTGCGCCTCATCCCGTCCGGGTCGTCTCGAGACCTGGATCAACGCCCCGATCCAGAAGATGTACGGCATGCTCTACGCCGCCGGCCGCGCCCACAGCGTCGAGTGCTGGCAAGGCGGCGAACTGGTGGGCGGCCTCTACGGGGTCTCGCTGGGCGCGGCTTTCTTCGGCGAGAGCATGTTCTCGACCGCCCGCGACGCCAGCAAGGTGGCGCTGGTGCACCTGGTCGGGCGACTGAACGTCGGCGGCTACAGGCTGCTCGACACCCAGTTCATCACCGATCACCTGGCGCAGTTCGGCACGGTCGAGATCTCGCGCGCCGACTACAAGCGCCGGCTGGCCAAGGCCCTGACGGCCGAAGCCGACTTCTACTTGCTAGGGCCGGCCGCGACCGGGGCCGACGTCTTGCAGGCGATCAGCCAGGCGTCATAGACCGGGTGCTCCAGCGGGTTCAGGCCCGGCGAGCTGGCGTACATCCATCCCTTGAACACCTGCCGGCCGGCCGGCGCGGCGCGTCCCGGCAGGGCCTTGGGCTGGGTGTCGATGGTCAGGTAGGCGATCTGGTCGGGCGCCAGTTCGTCCGCCGCCGTGACCTCGCAGGCCCGGGCGGTGAAGACCAGCGTCTTGTAGCGGATCGGCTGGCCCACCGGGACCTCGAACCGCATGGTCTCGGTCGTGACCTTGTCCAGCGCCTGGATGATGGCCACGCCGTAGCGACCGCGCTTGGCGGGTTCGGCCGGCTTGGCGGGCGCGGTGGCGACCGGCTTGGCGGGAACCGGATCGGCCGCCGGCGGCGGGGCCGGCTCGGGCGGCGGGGCGGCGTTGGACGGCGCCGGCTGTTGAACAGGCTTGGGCGCCGGAGCGACCGGCGCCGGCTGGGCCGAAGGCGGCGTCGCGGCGGCCGGAGCCTGCTGCACGGGCCGCGCCTGCTGCGGAGCGGCCTGCAGCGCCCAGGCGGCGCCGACGGCGAACGGAACCGCGGCGACCAGGATCGCCGCGCCCTGCAGGCTGCGCCGCTTGAAGCTCATCTTATTCCGGCGACCAGGACTGGTAGTCGCTGGTGGCGACAGCGCGCTCGCCGCCGCGGCCGATGGCGCCCTTCGGACGCCAGGCATGGACCGTGCCGGTCAGGTTCGGCAGGTGGTCCTTTTCCCACGCGCGACGCTTCAACGGCGCCTGGGTCGGCAGCTCGTCGAAGGTGTAGTGCAGCCAGCCGCTCCAGTCCGGCGGAACCTTCGAGGCTTCAGCGTAACCGTTGTAGATCACCCAGCGACGCTTGCGGTCGTCGTAGCTGTCCTTGTTGTCGCGCGCTTCGAAGTAGCGGTTGCCGAACTCGTCTTGACCAACGAACACGCCCCGGCGGGAAATGTGGAAACGCTGACCGATGGTCACCCCGTTCCACCACGTGAAGATCGCTTTCAGCACTGCGCGGCACCCAATCTAGCAAAGGCCTTCGCGACCGAAAGAGCGCGGCGCGAAGCGGGCGGACTATAGGTCGCCGAGCCCTCATCGTCCAGCCAAGGCGTCGCCGATGGCTCCTTCAAGATGTTGTGGACAGCATTGCATGCAGGCCCAACATCTATTGATGGTTACCGACCCACGGTTTAGGGTTGACACCATGACGAAGCACCCGCCGCGGAATCGGCCCATGCGCTTTGAACGACTCTTCGCCGGCCGCGCGCCGGAAATCGACCTGCGCGAGATCGAACGGCCCGACCGTTTCGTCGAGACCCTGGCTCCGCTGGGCTGGCCCGACGCCCGCGTCGAGGCCTGGCTGGACTGGTCCGACACGGCCGCGCCTGGCGTCGCAGATCCCGAATCCGCCCTCGACGGCGCTCTCGAGCGCTACGCCGGGCGCCTGGCCCAGGCGGGTCGCGCCGCAGGCCTCTTCACGTCGGAACAGGACGCGCGATCCTTCGCCGCCGATCTCGTCGACAGCATGATCGCGGGCCTCGCCGCGCCCGCCGCCCCTGCGCCCGCCCTGCCCGCACCGCTGCACGTTTCCGCCATCGAATTCCGCGCCGCCGCGGCCGAGCACGTGGGCCGCGCCCGCGCCGATCGCCTGGCCCGCGAGGCCGCCGCCCGCCTGGAAGCCGCCCTGACGGCCGTGTCCGACGCCGTCCTGCGCTGCCAAGGCGACGCCCGGGCCTGCTCGGATCCCGCCCGCAACGTCGCCCTGGCCAGGGCCGCCCAGAAGGCCCGCGCGGCCGGGGCCAGCGACGCCAGCATCGCCGACGCCGTGGCCAGCGCCGGAGCGCCCGGCTTCTCCCTCGTCACGGCCGACGCCGCGACGATCCCGCCCCTTCTGGCGCTGGCCGAACCGGCCGACGTGGCGGCCGGCGACGAATTCGCCGCCCTCGCCGCCCGCGCCAGCTGGGAGACCGGCGGCGTCACCCTGGCCCTGTCGCCCGTCGACGCCGACCACCTTGCGGCCGGCGCGCAAACGCGTGCGGCCGTCAACGCCGCCGCCTTCCTCGGCGACGACGGCTTCGACCTGGCCGGCTTCCGGCACGCCGTGCGCCTGTGGGCCGTGGCCCTGGAACTCGATCGCCCGCAATCGGGGGCCGCAGCGCTGACCCTGGCCGGCGTCGGCGACTGGCTGCTGGCCCAGAACCTTTCGCCAGCGACCAACGCTGGGCGAGACGCCGCCGCGGCCCTTTGGGCGCTGGCCGCCGGCGAGGCGCTGACCGCATCGTCGCACCTGGCCCAAGCGCTCGGCGCCGCCGAAGCCTTCTCTAGCGAGGCCGATCGCATCCTGGCCGGCATCGCCCAGCGCGCCGAGGCCGCGGCCGCCCTGAACACGCCACTCGCGGCCGAGGCGGCTGAGGCCCTGCGGACCGCCCTCGCCGGGGCCCGGAGCCACGGCCTGCGCAGCGCCGCCCTCGTCGCGCCGTTCGAGGACGCCGAGACCGCCCTGCGCCTCGGCGCGCCCCCCGGCCTCGACAGCGGCTGGCGACTGGTCCTGCCTTCGGAAACCAGCGACGGCGTCGGCGTACCCCAGCTTTCCGCCAGCGCCCAGGCCGCCCTGCGCGCTGCGGGCGCCGATCTGGACGCCGTGCGCGTTCATGCCCTGGGCGCCGGTTCGCTGGAGGACGCCCCCGGCGTCGACCATCGCGCCCTGGCCGCCGTCGGCTTCACCGGCCACGAGATCGGCCTGGCCGAGGCCGCCCTGCGCGCCGTCGGCGACCTCCGCGCCGCCTTCGCCCCGGCGGTCGTCGGGTCCGACTTCATCGGCGACGTGCTGGGCGCCTCGCGCGAGGCGCTGGCCGATCCGGCCTTCGACACCCTGGCCTTCGCCGGCTTCGCGCCGGAAGCCGTCCTCGAGGCGCAGCGCCACGCCGTCGGGACCGGCCGGCTGTTCGACAGCCCCACGCTGGAAAGCCCGACCCAGGACCTGCTGCGCGCCTTCGAGGCGCCGGCCCAGGCCGATCGCATCGCCTTCACCGCCGCCGTGGAAGCCTTCGCCTGCGCGCCCTGGCCGCTGGCGCTGGTCGCCCCGTTCGACGCCCGCCCGGCCGACCTGCTGCGGCTGCAGGCCTCGGCCGCCCGTGCGGGCGTGCGCGCCCTGAAGCTGTCGCGCGCGCCTGCGCCCACCGATTTCGCCCTCGACCTGCCCGAAGCCCCGGCCGAGGCGCCGCGCACCAGGCCGCCCGAACCGATCGTCACCGAACGCGTCGTCGAGAAGGTGGTCGAGCGCCAGCGCGAGCGGCGCAAGCTGCCCGATCGCCGCAAGGGCTACATCCAGAAGGCGGCCGTCGGCGGCCACAAGGTCTATCTGCACACCGGCGAATACGAAGACGGCGAGGTCGGCGAGATCTTCATCGACATGCACAAGGAAGGCGCCGCCTTCCGGTCGTTGATGAACAACTTCGCCATCGCGATCTCGATCGGCCTGCAGTACGGCGTGCCGCTGGACGAGTTCGTCGACGCCTACGTCTTCACCAAGTTCGAGCCGGCCGGTCCGGTGACGGGCAACGACTCGATCAAGTCGGCGACCTCGATCCTCGACTACATCTTCCGCGAACTCGGGGTCTCGTACCTGGGCCGCGACGACCTGGCCAACGGCGATCCGCAGGAATTCAACGCCGACGGCCTGGGCCGGGGCAAATCCGCCGACGTCGAGGACGAGGCCGAGGAGCCGACGCCCCTGCCGGCTTCGAAGTTCATCTCCAAGGGCTTCTCGCGCGGCGCAACGCCCGACAACCTGGTGTTCGCCGCCTTCGGCCGGCGCAAGGACGACGCGGCCAAGGCCAACGCGCCCGCCGACCAGGCCGACATCTGCCCGGCCTGCGGCGATGTCGCGCTCAGCCGCAAGGGCGGCCTGGTGGTCTGCGAGAGCTGCAACGGTCAGGCCGAACGGCCCTCGCCGCGCGGCTGAGCCTCTCCGGCGCGGGACTTGCTGTGACGACGGCAAGTCCCGTATCCCGCCCTTTCCACCGTCAAGGACGCGTGCCGAAATGAAACCGCTGGCCCTTCTCGCCGCCGCCGCGCTGTCGACCCTGGCTCTGGCCGGTCCCGCCCTGGCGCAGAACGCCGGCCAGATCGCCAGCGTCCGCCGCGGCGCCGACTGCCCCCGTTGCAACCTGTTCCAGGCCGACCTGTCGGGCCTGACCCTGCGGGCCAAGAACCTTTCCGGCGCCCGCCTGCGGCAGTCGGACCTGTCGCTGGCCGTGATGGGCCGCACGCGGTTCACCGGCGGCGACCTGCGCGACGTCAACGCCTATGGCGGCGTGTTCGGCGGCGCCAGCTTCGCCAGGGCCGACCTGACCAACGCCACCTTCGTCGGCGCCTATCTGGAGGGCGCGAGCTTCGCGCAGGCCAACCTGTCGGGCGTCAACTTCTCGGGCGCCGAACTGGACCGCGCGACCGGCCTGACCCAGGCCCAGCTGAACCGCGCCTGCGGCGATCCGTCGACGACCCTGCCGCGCGGCCTGTCGATCCCGCGCTGCCGCTGATCCGAAGGCTCAGCGCACCGGCAGCATCAGGTGCGCGTAGGGCGTGTCGGGGAACATGACATAGGGCTTGGAAGTGTCCGGACGCGCGCCGCCCGGATAGCCGGCCAGCATGCCCGGCGCCCCGACGACCATGACGTGGGGGCCCGTCGTGACCCAGTCATGACCGTCCATCGGCTTCTGCGCATAGGGATCCATGTTGCTGGGATCCGAGCCGCCCATCAGCATGTAGATGAAGCCCGGCTTGCCTTCCGGCGGCGGCTTGCGGGCGAACATGGCCATCGCCCATTCCATGGCGTTGGCGTCGGCGCACATCGGGTCGACGCCCGGCGTCGTCGGAATGTCGGGCATGCAGGTGTAGCCGTTGGTCCCGTCGCGCAGGTGGCGCATCGAGCCGTCGGCGGCGAAGGTCATGATCGCCGCATCCTTGGCCAGCGCCGGCGGCGCGGCCGACATGGCGCTGTCGATGGCCTTCTGGTCCGCCATGGTCGGCGGAGAAGCGGCATAGGCGCCCGTCGCGGCCGACAGGCAGAGGCACATTGCGAACGCGGTCCTGAACATCGGGAACCCTCCCAGGGCGCACCCCCGACAGCGGCACCATAGCACGAAAAAGCCCTCCGAGCCGAACGGCCGGAGGGCTTTGTCTTTCAGGCGCTTGCCGCCGGATCCTTAGACCTTGATAGGCGGAGCCGTGCGGATGTGCAGTTCCTTGAGCTGCTTGTCGAGGACGTTCGCCGGCGCGTTCATCAGCAGGTCCTGGCCCTGCTGGTTCAGCGGGAAGGCGATGACCTCGCGGATGGCGACCTGCTCGGCCAGCAGCATGACGATGCGGTCGATGCCGGGGGCCAGACCGCCGTGCGGCGGGGCGCCGAAGCGGAAGGCGTTCAGCATGCCGCCGAACTGCTCCTCGACCACTTCGGGGCCGTAGCCGGCGATCTCGAAGGCCTTCAGCATGATCTCGGGCTTGTGGTTCCGGATCGCGCCCGAGCACAGCTCGTAGCCGTTGCAGACGATGTCGTACTGGTAGGCGCGGATGGTCAGGGGATCCTGGCCTTCCAGGGCTTCCAGACCGCCCTGCGGCATCGAGAACGGGTTGTGCGAGAAGTCGACGCGCTTCTCGTCCTCGTTCCACTCGAACATCGGGAAGTCGACGATCCAGCAGAACTTGAACTGCTCTTCGGCGACCAGCTTCAGCTCGGTGCCGACGCGGGTGCGGGCCAGGCCAGCGAACTTGGCGAACACGGCCGGATCGCCGGCCACGAAGAAGGCCGCGTCGCCGGCGCCAAGGCCCAGGCTTTCCATCAGGGCCTGGGTCGGTTCACCCAGGTTCTTGGCGATCGGGCCGCCCCACCCGCCCTGGTCTTCCGACCAGAAGACGTAGCCGAGGCCCGGCTGGCCTTCGCCCTGGGCCCAGCTGTTCATGCGGTCGCAGAAGGCGCGCGAGCCGCCGGTCGGGGCCGGAATGGCCCAGATGGCGTTCTTGGCGTCGGCGCCGAGGATCTTGGCGAACAGGCCAAAGCCGCCGTCGCGGAAGTGCTCGGAGACGTCGGCCATCTTGATCGGGTTGCGCAGGTCGGGCTTGTCGCTGCCGTACCAGGCCATCGACTGGGCGTAGGTCAGGCGCTCGAAGCCCTTGTGCTCGAGCGTCGCGCCAAAGTCGTTGGTGAAGGTGTGGGTCTCGCTGATCGGCGAGACGGGCTTGCCCGAGCCGAACTCCTCGAAGATGCCGTGCATCACCGGCTCGATGGCGGCGAACACGTCTTCTTGCGTGACGAAGCTCATCTCGACGTCGAGCTGGTAGAACTCCAGCGAACGGTCGGCGCGCAGGTCTTCGTCGCGGAAGCACGGGGCGATCTGGAAGTAGCGGTCGAAGCCCGAGACCATCAGCAGTTGCTTGAACTGCTGGGGCGCCTGCGGCAGGGCGTAGAACTTTTCCGGGTGCAGACGCGAGGGCACCAGGAAGTCGCGAGCGCCTTCCGGCGACGACGCCGTCAGGATCGGCGTCTGGAACTCGTTGAAGCCCTGCCCGAACATGCGGTTGCGGATCGACTGGATCACGCGCGAACGCAGCACGATGTTCTTGTGCAGGGTCTCGCGGCGCAGGTCGAGATAGCGATGCTTGAGGCGGATTTCTTCGGGATAGTCCGGCTCGCCGAAGACCGGCAGCGGCAGTTCGTCGGCGGTCGACAGGACCTCGACGTCGGTCACGCGGATCTCGATCTCGCCGGTCGGCAGGTTGGCGTTCACCACGGCGGCGTCACGGGCGATGACCACGCCGTCGACGCGGATCACGCTTTCGGCGCGCAGGCGCTCGACGATGGCGAAGCCCGGGGTTTCCGGGTGCAAGACGAGCTGGGTCAGGCCGTAGTGGTCGCGCAGGTCGATGAAGACCAGGCCGCCATGGTCGCGCTTGCGGTGGATCCAGCCCGACAGACGCACATTGGCGTTGGTGTCGCTGGCCCGAAGAGCGCCGCAGTTATGGGTGCGATAGGCGTGCATCGTGGTCATGAAAGGCTTCGGAACGCGTTGATTTGTAAGGCGCGGAAAGGCGCATGCGGGGGCGTTTATGTCAAGGATTCTGAGCCGGCCGGCAGGATTGGACCGCCTGGCGGTTCGAGGGGGTTGCCTTGGAGACGCTCCTCCTGGAGGGGGAGTTGAGTGAAGGGGGAGGACGGTGGACTTCGGGGCCGTGCTGACAATCCGGCGCTGACCCCCTCCGGCCCTCCGGGCCACCTCCCCCAGAGGGGGAGGATCTGTTGGCGTCGGCGCTCTTCGAGATGCTCCCCCTCTGGGGGAGC
>NZ_JBFTJR010000104.1:0-10160 GCF_056395525.1 Caulobacter sp. 10L414 | reverse complement strand
TCCAGCTCGCCCTCCCACTTGGCGACGACGGCGGCGGCCACCGAGTTGCCGACGACGTTGGTGGCGCTGCGGCCCATGTCGAGCAGGTGGTCGACGCCGAGCACCAGGGCGATCCAGGCCTCGGGCAGGCCGAAGTAGGTGAGGGTGGCCATGATCACSACGAGCGAGGCGCGCGGCACGCCGGCGATGCCCTTGGAGGTGACCATCAGSAGMAGCAGCATGAAGATCTGCTGCTGGATGGTCAGGTGCACGCCGTGCGCCTGCATGATGAACATGGTGGCGAAGGTRCAGTAGAGCATCGAGCCGTCGAGGTTGAACGAATAGCCCAGCGGCAGGACGAACGAGACGATGCGGCGACGCACGCCCACCTTGGGCAGGCTGTCGAGGATGCGCGGGTAGGCGGCTTCCGAGGAGGCGGTCGAGAAGGCCAGCAGGGCCGGTTCGCGGATCACCCCGAACAGCGGCACGGCGCGCTTGCCCAGCACCACGAAGGCGGCCAGGAACAGCAGGCCCCACAGGGTGGCCATGGCGCCGTAGAAGCCCAGCACGAACTTGGCGTAGGTGCCCAGCATGGCCAGGCCTTGGGTGGCGATGGTCGAGGCCAGGGCCGCGAAGATGGCCAGCGGGGCCAGCTTCATGACGAAGCCGGTGACCTTCAGCATGATCTGGGCGCACTGTTCCACCAGGTGCAGCACCTGCGGGGCCTTGTCGTCGAGCGCGGCCACGGCGGTGCCGACGAACAGCGAGAACACCACGATCTGCAGGATCTCGTTCTTGGCCATGGCGTCGAAGATCGAGGTCGGCACCAGGTGGGTGATGAAGCCCTTCAGGGTGAAGGCCTCGGTGGTGGCGGCCGGCTTGGTGGAGACGGCGGCTTCCACCAGGTGCAGGCCGTGGCCCGGCTGCAGCAGGTGGACCATCAAGAGGCCCAGCACCAGCGACACGGCCGAGGCGCCGATGAACCAGCCMAGSGTCTTGGCGCCGATGCGGCCCACCGCGGCGGCGTCCTCCATGTGGGCGATGCCGGCCACCAGGGTGGTGAACACCAGSGGCGCGATGATCATCTTGATCAGCCGCAGGAAGATGTCGGTGATCAAGCTCAGGCCCGAGGCGGCCGACTTGGCCCCCTCGGCGTCCAGGAACTGGTTGCAACCCCAGCCGACGAGCACCCCCAGCACCATCGCGCCGACGATCAGATAGGCGAAGCGTTTGTTCATAGGGTCTTCCGTTCCCCCTCGGCCGCGTGGCGACCGGGCCTGCTGAAGCGCCCTCCCAGCAGGCGCATTCGTTTCATGGACGCCCCGAGAGGGGGCATGTGGCGCCCCTTTTGGCCGAGCGTGGCGGCTTCGTCCATGCCCGGGGCGTCACAAAGGCGCAGGCTGGGGGCGCTATGCTCGCCCCAGGGCCGGGCCGCGCCCCGCTCTGGTCAGGCTGCGGCAAGGCTGATATAGGACGCCATGTCTAACCAAGAAAAAGCGATCGCCGTCGTCGAACGGCTCAACTCCGAATACGAACGCGCCGTCGAGGCGCTGCGCACCGCCCTTCGGGCCTATCTCGAAAATGGAACCCGCCCCGACCCGCAGATGCGGTTCGACGGCTCGTTCACCTATCCCGAGCTGCGCCTCACCTACGACCCCGAGGCCCTGCCGCCGAAGCTGGCGCGCTCGTTCGCCCGGGTCAGCCGTCCCGGCGTCTACTCGACCACGGTCACCAAGCCGGCCCAGTTCAAGGACTATCTGGTCGAGCAGCTTTCCCTGCTGATGGACGACTTCGACGTCGAGATCGAGGTCGCCCGCTCCGAGCAGGAGATCCCCTATCCCTACGTGCTGGACGCCAGCATCGACCTGAACCAGGCCGATGTGCGCAGCGAGGACATCGCCCGCTTCTTCCCGACCACGGACCTGGCCTTCATCGGCGACGAGATCGCCGACGGCGTCTGGAGCCCGGTGCTGGAAGACACCCGGCCGCTGGCCCTGTTCGACGGCCTGCGCACCGACTTCTCGCTGGCCCGCCTGCGCCACTACACCGGCGCTCCGGCCGAGCACGTGCAGCCGTTCATCCTGTTCACCAACTATCACCGCTACGTGGACGAGTTCGTCCGCTGGGGCGTGGAGCAGCTGAAGAAGCCCGACAGTCCGTACACGGCGCTGTCGTGCTCGGGCGGCGTGGTGGTCACGGCCGAGACGCCGAACGCCGAGCAGGCGATCGCCGACGGGGCCTGGCGCAAGCACCAGATGCCGGCCTACCACCTGATCGCCCCGAACGGTCAGGGCGTCAGCCTGGTCAACATCGGCGTCGGCCCGTCCAACGCCAAGACCATCTGCGACCACCTGGCGGTGCTGCGCCCGCAGGCCTGGCTGATGATCGGCCACTGCGGCGGCCTGCGCGACACCCAGACCATCGGCGACTACGTGCTGGCCCACGCCTATCTGCGCGACGACCACGTGCTGGACGTGGTGCTGCCGCCGGAGATCCCGGTGCCGTCGATCGCCGAGGTGCAGCGCGCTCTCTACGACGCGGCCAAGGCGATCAGCGGCGACACCGGCCAGGAGCTGAAGAAGCGCCTGCGCACCGGCACCGTGGTCACCACCGACGACCGCAACTGGGAACTGCGCCACAGCCTGTCGGCCCTGCGCTTCAACCAGAGCCGCGCGGTCGCCATCGACATGGAGAGCGCCACCATCGCCGCCCAGGGCTATCGCTTCCGGGTGCCGTACGGGACGCTGCTGTGCGTGTCGGACAAGCCGCTGCACGGCGAGATCAAGCTGCCGGGCCAGGCCAACGCCTTCTACGAGCGAGCGATCAGCCAGCACCTGCAGATCGGCATCCTGACCTGCAAGCTGCTGCACGAGGAAGGTCCCAACCTGCACTCGCGTAAGCTGCGCGCCTTCGACGAGCCGCCTTTCCGGTAAGGGATTGGCCGGCAAGGCTCGGCGCTGTCTGAAAACGACGAAGGGGCGGTGGTCATCCACCGCCCCTTTTTCCTGGGCTCCGTTCCGGCTTAGCGCGGCGGCTGGAAGCTGATGGGGATGTTGACCCAGCCGTTCCCGGCCGGCTTGCCGTCGGGCAGGGTGGGGTCCATGCGGAAATGCTGGCTCAGTTGCAGGGCCGCTTCGCCGAAGCCCGCGCCCGCCGGCAGCTCGCTTGCGACCTTGCAGCGGTGCAGCTCGCCCTGGGGCGTCACGTCGCAGCCGATCACCGCGCGGCCCGCCAGCTTCTCCGCCTTGGCCTGGGCCGGGTAGTAGCGGTCGAGGTCGGCGATGTTGGGCTTCTGGACCCAGACCGGTCGCGAGACGATCGGCTTGGGCGTCACTTCGGGATTGGCGGCCCAGACCGCGCCGGCGGCCGTGGAGGCCAGCAGGGCGACGAGGGCCAGGCCCGCCTTGCGGCGCAGAGGGGTGACGGAGGCGGCGTTCAGCATGGTCAGTCTCTCCTTCAGGGGATGGGGCCCCGTCGCCGGCCAATGGCAGCCGAGCGGGGCGGTGTCGGCCGTCAGCACGGTGCTGAGCAGCGTTTCGGCGTAGAGGCGTCGGGCGTGCGGATGGCGCGCGATCACCGCCGCGTCGCAGGCGATCTCCTGGTCGACCCGCAGGGCGCGGGCGGCGAGGTGGACCAGCGGGTTGAACCAGCACAGGCATTGCAGGGCCACGGCCAGGCCGTTGATCGTGGCGTCGCCCCGGCGCAAGTGGACGTCCTCGTGAGCCAGGACCAGGGCGCGGGCCTCGCCTTCGAAACGGTCGGCGAAGTCGGCCGGCACGACGATGCGCGGCCGCAGCCAGCCCAGCACCAGCGGGCCCGCGTCGACATGCTGGCCGCGCAGCACCGAGGGGCTTTCATCGAGCGGCGTCAGTCGGCCGACGGCGCGCACGAAGCGGGCCTGGCGAACGGCGAACAGGCCGAGCGTCAAGGCCACGCCGATCTCCCAGGCGACGAGGGCGATGGGGGTCAGGGCGGGCGCCTTGGCCGCCATCGGCGCGACGGCCCTGCCGGCGGTCGCGGCGAACGTCACCGCCGGCGCCATCACCGTGGTCGGCGCGGGGATCGGGACCAGGCTGACCAGGGCGCACAGCGGCGCGGCCAGCCAAAGGGCGTAGGCCGCCAGCGGTCCGAACCGGCGGCGGACCGGCTTGCGCAGCAGCATGATCGCCACGATCGCCACGGCCAGGGCGAGGTTGGCGCGCAGAAGCGCCTCTAGGATGGCGCCGCTCATTTGGCGATCCTTTCGACCAGCGCCTTCAGTTCGGCGATGTCCTCGTCGGTCAGCTTGCCGGCGTCTGAGAACTGGGTGACCAGCGGCGCCAGGCGGCCCTCGAACAGCCGGTCGAGCAGGCCCTGGCTCTCGGCCTCGACATAGGCCCCGCGCGCGACCAGCGGCGCGTACTGGTAGCGGCGGCCCTCGGGCGTTGCGCCCACGGCCTTCTTCTTCACCAGGCGGCTGAGCAGTTGCTTGACCGTGCCTTCGGTCCAGCCGTTCGGCTCGCCGACCTCGGCGATGATCGCCTCGGAGGTCAGCGGGTTCTTCCGCCACAACGCCTCCATGATGACGCTCTCGGCCGTGCTGATCTTCATGGCCTCGCCCCTCCTTGTGGTCGATGACATCTGTCAACGTCGCAATCGTTGACAGATGTCATCGATGTGGTCAACCGGCGTTTTCGAGGAGGCTAGAGTGCGCTCGCGGTGGACAGGGCCAGCATCAGGACCGGCAGCGCGACGCAGACGAGGAACCGCAGATCGTGCACGCCGAATTGATGCGCGCATAACGAGGTTACGCCAAGGGCGCTCGCGTGGCGGGAAGCGTTCGGCGCCGAGCCGGCGCCCTGCCTAGCGCGACACGCGATCCAGGAAGCCGACGATCCCCGCCGCCAGGCTCGGCTCCATCACCGCGCTCATGTGGTCGCCGGGCACGCGCTGGGCGCGGCCGTTCGCGAGCATGCCGGCCAGGGCCTCGGCCGAGCCGTTGTCGTCGTCGCGCTGGCCGGCGATGACCAGGGTCGGAACCGCGATGCGGGCGATGTCTTCCGCCGAGGTCGGGACGAAGGCGTTGAGCACGCCCAGCATCGCCTCGGGCTTGAGGTCGCCGGCGGCCATCATCGCCCGCACGCGACGGCCGGCGCGGGGGTCCTTGGCCTGGTCGCCGTTGCGGATGGCGTCCTCGAACATCGCCGCCCGCTCGCCGGCGCCCATCAGGCCGCTGGCGCCCATCCCCGCCAGGACGAGCCGTTCGGGCCGGGCGCCGCGCACCATCATCCGCACCGCCGTGCGCGCGCCCAGCGAATAGCCGACCAGGTCGTAGTCGGTCAGGTGCAGGTGGGAGATCAGGGCCTGCTGGTCCATGGCCAGCACGTCGGCGGGCCAGGCGGCCGGATCGGTCGGCGCGTCCGAGCGGCCGTGGCCGCGCAGGTCGGGGGCGATCACCTTGCGGCCGGCGCCGACCAGGGCCTGGACGATGCCGGGCAGGAACCAGTTGCTCTCGGCGCTGGCCAGGAAGCCGTGCAGCAGCAGGGTCGGCCAGCCCTCGCCCAGGGTGCGGTAGGCGATGGAGACGCCGTCGAAACTCTGGAATCGCTGGACCGCAAGCATGGCGGCACAATCTGCGCGGACGCACTGTTCGTCCAGAGCCTTTAGCCTCACATGAGATCATGTGAGGCGTGAAAAAGGCTCTGAATCAAATACTTGTGGCGTGGCATCCGCCGAAACCGCTCACACTTTCGGCTGCCACGCCGTAGACTCTCGATTTCGTCACACGGTGCGACTACATGCACGCCATGACCCGTCACATCCCCCTGCAAGGCGTCGAGAACTTCCGTGATTACGGCGACTACGCCGCCGGGGCGGGGCGGTTGAAGCGAGGTTTGCTGTTCCGCGCCGCCCACCAGGCCGACGCCACCGACGAGGATCTGGCGGCCATGGCGGGCCTGGGCATCGTCACCATCGTCGACCTGCGCCGCGCGCCCGAGCGCCAGCGCGAGCCGTCGCGGCGCTGGAGCGGTTTCTCGGCCCAGGTGATCGACAACGACCTGGGCGGCGAGGGCGACGACCCCTGGCAGACCTTCCTGCGCGGCTGGGACCATTCGGAAGGCCCGCTGCGCGGCTACATGGTCGAGTCCTATCGCAGGAAGCCGTTCACCCCGCGCCACGTCGACCTCTTCAGGCGCTACTTCGCGACACTGGCCGAAGCCAAGGGGCCGGTGCTGATCCACTGCGCGGCCGGCAAGGACCGCACGGGGCTGCTGGCCGCCCTGACCCACCACCTGGCCGGCGTGTCGCGCGACGACTTGGTCGAGGACTACCTGGCCACCAACGATCCCGAACGCTACGCCCGCATCGGCGAGCGGATCGGCCGCTACCTGGCCGGCTACACCGGCTCGGTCCCGCCCGAGGCGGCGATCCGCGCGGCCCTGGCGGTGGAGGCCGAGTACATCCTGGCCTCGATCGAGGCCATCGAGGCCGCCCACGGCGGCATCGACGCCTATCTGGAGACGGTGCTGGGCGTGGATGCGGCGGCCCGCGAGGCGATCCTGGCCCACATCCTGGCCTGAGGCTTGGCGCCTCGCGCGATCTGGGATTTCGTGCCGGGATGCGCATCGAAACCCTGATCGACGGGCTGATCGCGGCCGCGCCGGAACTGGCGCCGAGGCTGGCCCAGCACTACGCCGACTACGACCAACTGCTGGCCTACGTCTTCTTCTCCCACGACGTCGTTGCGCAGGCGATCGCCCTGCGTCGGGGCTCGCACGAGGATCGGGTTCGGCTGGCCGCCATGCTGGCGCTGATGGAGCAGGCCTGGGCGGAGGAAGGCGTCAGCCACGTCGACGCCGAAACGGTCGCCGTCATCGCATTGTCGTTCCTGGAAAGCCTGGGCGATGAGGAGCTGCAGGCCCTGCGGCCGATGCTCGGGCCCGAGATGGGGCGGGCGGCGGATCGCTCTTACCTGCCGCAGCCCTCGCCCACCCTGCGCCAGCGGGGTGTGATGCTCCTGCATCGGATGTTCCCGGGGTTTCCCAAGAGGGCGTGACAAACGCTCGTTCGCGAGCGAGGCTCCGCTTCAGGGCTGCGTCAGACGGCCCGCAGCAGGGCGGACACCATGAGCGAGGTCTTGGACGGCGCGCCCGCGCGCCTGGGCGTCGAGTCGAAACCGGCGCGAAAACCGCTGACCCGGGGCGGGTGGTCCTGGGTGCTGCACCAGGGCTCGCGCGACGTCTATGTGGTGCTGGTCACCATCTACATCTTCGCTCCTTACTTTTCCGGCGTGCTGGTCGGCGATCCGGTGAGGGGCCAGGCCATGATGGCCCAGATCGCCACCACCTACGGCCTGATCGTCGCCCTGACCGCCCCGATCCTCGGCGCGGCGGTCGAGAAGTACGGCCCGCGCAAGCCGCTGGCCGCGACCCTGCTGACCCTGATGCTGCCCATGCTGATCGTGCTGTGGTGGGCGACGCCGGCCGGCGGACTGCCGCTGGCGGCGACGGCCGGGGCGCT
This sequence comes from Caulobacter sp. 10L414, assembly GCF_056395525.1. Lineage (NCBI taxonomy): Bacteria > Pseudomonadati > Pseudomonadota > Alphaproteobacteria > Caulobacterales > Caulobacteraceae > Caulobacter > Caulobacter sp. 10L414. The sequence goes on along the minus strand of NZ_JBFTJR010000104.1, from coordinate 2,681 downwards.
GATCGTGCTGGGCGTGGCCTACAACTGGGGCGACGTGGCCGCCAACTCCCTGCTGCCCCGCGCCGCGGCCGAGCCCGGCCAGGCCTCGCTGCTGTCGGGGCTGGGCTATGTGTTCTCCAACGGCCTGTCGGTGCTGATGCTGATCTTCATGCTGTGGGGCTTCGTGCTGCCGGGGCAGGTCGACTGGCCGGGGATCCCCCAGGCGCCGCTGCTGGGGCTTTCGACCGGCCACCATGAGCCCAGCCGCCTGTCGGGGCCGCTGTCGGCGCTGATCATGGCGCTGGGAGCGATCCCGTTCCTGCTGTGGACGCCGGACGCGCCGCGCACCGGGCTTGGCGTCGGCGCGGCCTTCAAGGCGGGCCTTGCCTTGCTGCGCGACACCTTCGCCAACCTTCGCGGCCATCGCGACGTGGCGACCTTCCTGGCCGCGCGGATGCTCTATTGCGACGGCATGACGGCGCTTCTGGTGTTCGGCGGCCTGTTCGCGGCCGGGGTGATGGGCTGGGGCGCGCTGGAGATGCTGGTCTACGGCGTGTCGCTGAGCCTGGTCGGCGCGTTGGGCGGCTTCCTGGCGCCCAGGCTCGATCGCGTGCTGGGGCCCAAGCGCGCCGTGCAGATCGAGATCGCCGGCTGCCTGGCGGCGCTGATCTGCCTGTTGGGCATGCGGCCCGACCGCATCCTCTACGTCTTCGCCTATGACCCGGCGGGACCCGCAGCGTGGGACGGGCCGATCTATCGCACCTTGCCCGAACTCTTCTATGTGGGCCTGGGCCTGATCATCGCCGTCTGTGTCACCGCCCAGTACGCGTCGAGCCGCACCCTGCTGGTGCGCCTGGCGCCGGCCGATCGCACGGCGGCCTTCTTCGGCCTCTACGCCCTGTCGGGCACGGCGACGGTGTGGCTGGGCTCGGCCCTGGTGGCGGCGGCGACGACGCTGTTCCACAGCCAGGTGGCGGGCTTCGTGCCGATCGTCGCGCTGATGGCCCTGGGCGCCCTTGGCCTGTTCGCCGTCCGCGGCGGCGGGCGCGAGGCTTGAGGCGGGCCACGGACGCGCCTATCACCCCGCGATGCGCGACGTCGCCCTCATCGCCGCTACCTGGCGCGACCCCCTGTGGGCCGCGGCTCCCTTTCGGGACGAGCCGTTCGCCTGCGCCCTGCTGTCGGGCGGTCCGGGCGAGCGGTGGTCCTACCTGCTGCGCGCGCCCGACCAGACCCTGGTCCTGGAGGCGTCCGATCGGCGCGATCCGTTCGCGGCCCTGGCCGACATGGTCGGACCCGCTCTGCCGGCCGATCCGGAAGGCCCGCCGTTCCAGGGCGGCGCCATGGGCCTGGCCGCCTATGAGCTGGGCGACCGGGTCGAGGCCCTGAACCTGGCGCGGGGCGACTGGCCCGACCTGGTCTGCGCCCGCTATCCGGCCCTGCTGGCCTTCGACCACCTGCAGCGCACGGTCGTGGCCGTCGGTCGCGGCGAGGGAAGGACGCAGGCGCAGGGCCGCGCCCGCGACGCCCTGGCCTGGCTGGACGCGCCGGCCCGAGACCCGTTCGAGGGGCGTCTGTGCCAGGCTCTCGAAGCCGAGCCCCCGGCCGACTACGAGGCGGCGGTGGCCCAGGTGGTCGAGCGGATCCTGGACGGCGAGATCTTCCAGGCCAACATCGCCCGGGCCTGGCGCGGCCGCCTGGCGGGCGAGGCCGACCCCTTCGACCTGTTCGCCCGCCTGCGCGGCGCCAGCCCCGCGCCGTTCTCGGCCTATCTGCGCCTGCCGGGCCGGGCCATGGTGTCCAACTCGCCCGAGCGGTTCCTGAAAGTGCGCGGCGGCGAGATCGAGACCCGCCCGATCAAGGGCACCCGGCCGCGCGGCGCCAGTCCCGTCGAGGACCGGGCCCTGGCCTTCGAGCTGTCGGCCAGCGCCAAGGACCGGGCCGAGAACCTGATGATCGTCGACCTGATGCGCAACGACCTGGCCAGGGTCAGCCCGCCGGGCAGCGTGCGTACGCCGCAGCTCTTCAAGGTCGAGACCTTCGCCAACGTCCATCACCTGGTCTCGACGGTCGAGGGCCGGCTGAAGCCGGGCCTGGGCGTTTCCGACCTGCTGCGGGCGACCTTTCCGCCGGGCTCGATCACCGGCGCGCCCAAGGTGCAGGCGATGAAGGTGATCGCCCAGCTGGAAGGGCCGCGCGGCCCCTATTGCGGCTCGCTGTTCTGGGCCGGCTTCGACGGCGCCTTCGAGTCCAGCGTGCTGATCCGCACCGTCGCCCTGGCGCAGGACGACCAGGGCTGGCGGCTGGAGGCCAAGGCCGGGGCCGGCATCGTCGCCGACAGCGATCCGCTGTCCGAACGGCTGGAGACCGAGGCCAAGATCGACGCCCTGCGCCGGGCGCTGACGGGGGAGGGGGCATGATCGCGCTGACCGACCGGGGCCTGCTGCTGGGCGATGGCCTGTTCGAGACCCTGCTGGCGATCGACGGCCAGGTCCGTCACCTGGAGGCGCATCTGGACCGCATGGCGGCGGGCTGCGCCGTGCTGGGCCTGCCGGCTCTGGATCGCGAACAGGCCCGCGACCTGGTCCTCGCCGCGCCGGACAAGGCTGGGCTGACCGCCGGCCGCGCCGCCGTGCGCCTGACCCTGACCGCCGGTTCGGGCGGGCGCGGGCTGGATCGGCCCGAGGCGCCGGCCTGCGTGC